>WTKA01000110.1:18922-24387 GCA_011524605.1 Hyphomicrobiales bacterium
AAGGCCGATAAAATTCAGGAGGGTTGAGCATAGTAAATCCCTATAAAGCTATCATATTTGATATTTCTATATAGCAACAAAATAGATGCACTGGCGAAAAAAGTTAGATATTTTCAACTTTATCTAACTTTTTCACAGCGCTTATTAATGTTATAGCTTGAGCCTAGGCTCTTTACTCAACTCTTGCGCTGAGTAAAGAGCTATTTCATTTCATTTTGTGAAAATTGCGTTGTTTTAGCAGACAATAAATTACTAACTGCGCCAACGTTATAGCCTAATTCATCCCATGACTGCATTATGGAGGCAATGCGGTCTATATTTTTATAGCTTATTGGCGCTGCAATAAGGCTTTTACCAGTGAAGCGAGCTCTTTGATGAAGTTGCTTTTGCTTCATAGCAAATTGGAATCTTAGATCGCTATCCTTAATAATCATCTGCGAATCTGTTGATTGTAAATTATAT
Source organism: Hyphomicrobiales bacterium (assembly GCA_011524605.1). Classification (GTDB taxonomy): domain Bacteria; phylum Pseudomonadota; class Alphaproteobacteria; order Rhizobiales; family WTKA01; genus WTKA01. Next base: position 19,385 of record WTKA01000110.1, read on the forward strand.
TTATTCGCAAGAGGCATAACTTTAGAGAGCCGATGACCCGTTGCGTCAATAATGATTTTACCTTCTTTTGCTAGATGCTCAATAATTGGTTCTAAGGCATCTGCATCTTGAGCAAAACCATCGCCTGAAACATTCACAACCCCTGTCGCATAAGAATGGGCTGCTAGAACTTGGCGGAGATGAAATAAGTTGGTGCGTTCGGATTGCTCTGTAGACAAAAGCAGTGGCCCTGCATCTACTTGAGATCCTCTTTTTGATTGCAGTGGTAGCTCAACAAAAATTTCTCGATTTTGCTTTACTGCTTTTTCTAAAATTTGATCAGATGGTTTGCTATATGGATTGACCGAAATAGCAACCCAGTTTGGTAAAACATCCATAGCATATGTAAATAAATCAGAATTAAATCCAGCCCCTGTTAAGATAAGTCCAACATTAGGATTATTAACCTTTGGGATTTGAATAGCTTCTATGGATGATTTTACAGAAAAGCGCCATTTATGTTCTTCTGCCTTTTGTTTGAGCCTTAAATCTGAATCTGTATAGGCATGGTCACTTAAAAGCTCACCTTCAAATGCTCGCACCTCACCATTAACGCTTAAATCTTGTTTCAAACGGCTAAATTTAATGCTGTCTTGGTTCATGCGAGAGCCAAATGCATGCCTTGCTCCAGCATCGCCAACCAAGCCTTTATTCCCTTGAATACTTGCTTTAACAGCCGCGCCAATACCAGAATTACCGCCAACAAAGTAAAAAACAAGTGCACTTATCGCGATAAAGCCCGCAATGATAAGATAATGAGAAAGCCGCTCGGCCTTTTTTTCATTTTCATCATCACTATTTTCTAGTTTTGGATTATAATTCTTCATCATAGTGCCGCCTCACCCTATTTTCTTGGGTTATTATAAACTTAAATTGCATCTATATTTGACGCAATTTAAGCTAGTTTCTAACGACAGATTATAACAAAGAGAGATTAATTTTGTGTCTCTTTAAATTCTAAAATATAAGCCTCATCAGTTTTTTCACCTCTGATAAGTGAAAATGCATGCTGAAGCTGTGTATCTTTTTCACGCTCTCTAGGCACAAAATCTACAGATCCGCTCTCCTCTTCATCATCAGATGCAGAAAGGTGACCTCTTAAACTTGATTCGCTTCTGGCTTGAATTTGATCTTTAATTTCATCTGGTAATTCTTGAATAATTTTAATGTCAGGTTCAATTCCCTTTGCTTGGATAGATGTTCCAGCAGGTGTGTAATATCGCGCTGTAGTAAGGCGAATAGCACCGTTTTGCCCTAAAGGAATAATAGTTTGCACAGAACCTTTACCAAAAGAACGAGTGCCTAAAATAGTTGCGCGCTGATGGTCTTGTAGAGCGCCTGCGACAATTTCTGACGCTGAAGCTGAGCCGCCATTAATCAAAATGATAACGGGTTTCCCATTAGCTAAATCCCCATCGCGCGCTGAATAGCGATCAATATTTTTAGGGTCTCTTGCGCGCGTTGAGACGATTTCTCCGCGGTTTAAAAAACCATCAGAAACAGCAACAGCTTGATCAAGCAAGCCGCCTGGATTGCTGCGCAAATCAATAACATATCCTTTAATTTTTTCTTCACCCATATTTTCATTCAATGTCTCGAATGCTTTTTTTAATCCTGAAAAGGTCTGTTGAGTGAAAGAAGAGATGCGAATATAGCCTATATCTTCTTGTTCTTCAAAACGCACTGAGCGAATTTGAATTTTCTCGCGGGTGATTTCAAAAGTAAGAGGGTCAGCTACATTTTCACGCCTGACCTTAATTTCAATTTTTGTATCTATCTTGCCGCGCATGCGATCAACGGCTTCATTAAGCGTAAGACCGCGAACTTGTTCGCCGTCAATTTCAAAAATTAAATCGCCTGAAAGAACACCAGCTCTTTGTGCCGGGGTGTCATCAATCGGGGTAACGACTTTAACTAAGCCTTCTTCCATTGTGACTTCAATGCCTAAGCCACCAAACTCGCCTCTTGTTTGCACGCGCATATCTTCAAAGCTTTTTGCGCTTAGATAGCTCGAATGGGGGTCAAGAGAAGACAGCATGCCATTAACCGCTGTTTCAATTAGCTGTTCATCATTTGGTGCTTCAACATATTCAGAACGCACACGCTCAAAAACATCGCCAAATAAATTGAGGTGACGATAAACTTCCGCTGAAGGTGCTGCGTTGCTTTCGCGAATACCAAAATTATTCATGAATACAGTAGTGAGAATGGCGCCGGCCGCCATGGGGACTAGGATCATTCCAGTTTTACGCAGCATTGTATTCCTCTTTTTAAAAACAAATATTATAAATTATATTTTAGCGATCATAGCTTCTTAGTTCAATTAGCTTTAATATTCGCTAACGCTTCAACTAAATATAGGAAATAGAAAGCGTTAGGTAAAGCATGATTATTTTATTTATAGTCAAATTCATGTGTTTCGCATGATCTCTAGGATTAGAGCCTTTACTTAATATAGCCCATAGCGAATAGCTCATCAAATAATTGTGTTTTTTGTTGGGCTTATTCTTTTTTCCACCAAGGTTGGGGGTTGATTGGTTTGCCCGCTGAGCGGAATTCCACATAGAGGATTGGCGTGTCATTGTTTCCTCTTAAAGAAGAAGCGCTTACATATTTTTTGCTCCCCATTTGGCCTATGGGCTCACCGGCAAGGACAAAATCTTTTTCAACAACATTCACTTTTTCCAGTCCAGCTAATAATATTAAATGGTTGTCCCCTGTATTGATAATAACGACATTGCCATAGCGGCGATAATTGCCAGCATAACTCACCCAACCATCTGCAGGGGATATCACAGTTGCTCCATTGCGCGTTGCAATTTGGATGCCTGTTAATTCGCCAAAAACATTATCTTCTTGTCCATATTTTCCTATAATAGCGCCGCTAACGGGCAAAGGAACGCGGCCTTTCGTCTGAATAAATGGTAAGGCTGGTCTTGTGCGGTTCGGATCTCCAAAATTAGGCAAGGGTTTTAAACTTTGATCTTCGCTTTGTGCCTTGGCAATTTTTGCTTGAAGTTTTATTTCCCTTTCAACTTTGCTTACAAGGTCTTCAATCGATTTTGCTTCTTTAGCAATTGCTTGTATGCGCTTTTTTGTTTCGCTCAGTTCTTCTGTCTTTTGATTGGATTGTTGGCGCTTATCATCAATTAAAGCGCTCATTTGCTCTTTTTCAAGGCTGAGGTCCGTGAGGATTTGTTTTAATTCAGCGGTTTTTTTATTTGTTTCCTCTTTAATTCTTTGAACCTCAGAGAGATCAAAGCTAAGTAGTTCTGCTTCAAATTGAAGAGGGGGGACGATTGAGCCAATGAGTTGAGATGCTCTTACCGCATTTAAAACATTTTCAGGCTTAACAATAATGGCAGGAGGCGGCTTTTTACCAAGTCTTTGCAAAGATGCTAAGATTTGTGACATGGACTGGCGTCTTAAAGTTAAATCCTGAATTAGATCAGCTTCTTTAAGCTTAAGCGTTGTTAATTCTCTTTCTAAGCTGATGGCATTTGCCTCAATATCTTGTATTGTTTTTGCAAGGCTGATGAGGCGCTCATTTAATATTCTGCGGTCTTTTTCAATCTGGTCGATAAGATTTTGTATTTCTGCTTGGTTGCCTTCAACCTTTTGGCGCTCAGCTTCTAAACTATCTAAGGTATCAATAGCCTGATCCAGTGTATTTTGTTTTATATTATTAGATTGAGCATAGCTTGGCATAATATGTACGCACATGCATAAAACAACAATGGTTCGTCTAAATAATCGCATATCAATATTTCAGTTTAGAAAGAAACTTTATTGATAAAGTGTAACGAAATATAGCAAACAGGCCGTTAATTTTTTAAATTAAAATAGGCTAAAGCGAGAATGGACTTAGCTTATGCCTCACTTGCCATTGCCATTTCAATATAAAGCTCCCTAAGCCTTCGCGCTAATGGACCTGGTTGCCCGCCTCCGATTTGATGGCCATCTATATTTTTCACAGGCCAAACAAATGTCGTTGCACTTGTAACAAATGCTTCTTTTGCATGATAGGCTTCTTCAAGAGTGAAGGGTCTTTCTTCAATTTTCAAGCCTTGTTCTTTTGCTAGCCTTAAAATTGTTTCCCGTGTAATACCTGATAAAATTTCACTCCCAATTTGGCGCGTAATGATAACATCATCATCAGTGACAATATAAGCATTGTTAGATGTCCCTTCTGTAACGAAGCCATCTGCAACCATCCAAGTATCTTGAACCCCTGCATCAATGGCTGTTTGTTTTGCTATAGAAGCGTAAAGAAGTTGAATTGTTTTGATATCACATCGATCCCAACGCAAGTCAGGGATGGAAATAACTTCTATGCCGTTTGTGGCATTAACTGCATTAATAATCTCTTTTTCTTGCGTAAACATGATAAGCGAAGGGGTAACTTGTTTTGGAAAAGCAAAGTCTCTATCTGCAGGCCCTCTTGTGACTTGTAGATAAATCGCACCTTCTGTTAAATTATTTTTCTTAACCAGCTGATGTTGAATATCTTCAATCTCATCTAAAGAGATCGGTAATGGTAATTTTAATTCTCGGGCAGAACGCTCAAGCCGTTTGAGATGGGGCGTATTTTCAATGATTTTCCCATTGATAACAGTAGAGACTTCATAAATGCCATCAGCAAATAAAAAGCCACGATCAAAAATAGAAATTTTAGCCTCTGTTTCAGGTAAAAATTCGCCGTTCACATACGTAATTCTCATATAAAATCCATTTTTTAATAGTGCAAAAGCCATAACGCTTATTTATGCAAACTACAAATAAAATAACCATAAATATGGTTTAGTTGTGATTTATACTAGGCTCAGGACCTATTAATTTTGTTCAATTCTGTTTGAGTTAAAAGTATTAGGTGGATGAAAATAAAGTAAAAGAATAGTTTTGCTATTGTTGAAACTTTATTTTTGACAAATGATGCATTTAACTCAAACCCAAAGGGCACCATA
>WTKA01000116.1 GCA_011524605.1 Hyphomicrobiales bacterium
CGTCGTTTGTATGAGACAAAAGGCTTTAGCTATTGTGAGCCTTTTGCAGATTATGATGAAGACCCAAACAGTGTATTCATGAAGCTAGAAAAATAGATCTAATAATTACCTTTTTGGATATTCTTATCTTAATATTTACAAGAGCCTAGCCTATAATTGCCAGTGCCAAATAATTAATAAGGCATTTTATAAATTTAATTTCATGCCAAGCTTTAGGTTGATTGAACTGAAATCAATTCCTACGGAATCTTCTAAAACACCTGTAAGTTGGTTGCCTGTTGAGATAGAATAAGTAGTGGTATCGCCTTTTGCTCTCAAATAATGCTCTAAGTCAAGCCCGCCAAAGATGCTGAAGTGATTATTTGCCTTATAGGTGACATTTGAATTTAGCCCTAAAAATGGTACTGAACCAAATTCGTCAACAAATTTAAGATCTCTTAAATAATGATAGTCCTCGTCTTTAGCGTTAATAGTAGCGCCTGCTCTTACACCAAGTTTGAACGAGAAATTACCTATAACAGTCTTTGAGCTAGCCCCTAAAAAAGCGGTGTTAAACCATTGCTCATAAGAGATGCCTGCAATATCAGAACTATCAGTTGTTGAATAATTTCGGAAGCCTCCAACGCTATAGGTTATATCGCCACCATAGGCGGTCCACTTTGTATTGGTATATTTATAGCCGGCTTCAACAGCATATGAGTTATTGCCTCTATTAAGTATATTTTTTGCAAGTGAGATAGATAAATTCGTGTGGTGATCAAGTTTTGTATCAGGGTGTATGGAGCGGTGTGACCAATCTTCCGCAGCATAGGTTGGTGCATAAGGATATAACCAATCATAATCAATCATATAGCTATTATCTTTAAGCGCTGTCGTTCCATCTAAATTGATCCACCAACCATTGCTCAGGGAAATATCTGAATTTGCATTGAAGGTTAAAGCGTGTGAATCCCAATTCAATTCACTAATTCTGCCGCCAGCGCTATCATAAACTAACTCATTGGCATGAAACCAAGAATAGCCAATAGCAGAACTAAAACTCGTTTGTACCTCATTTGAGTGGGCAATAGAAGTATTAAAAAACAATCCAATACTTAAAATAAAAAATTGGTTTTTAGGTGATTTAAAATACATAGCTACTCTTACAATTTACTTTTTAATACATGCTTTTATTAATATAAAAGTAACCATAATATTTAGTTAACGGCGTGATATTTTTTTAAGTGGGAATAATGGGAAGGAAAAACTTTAGCTAAGTCTATCTTATGGTGTTAAAATTTTAAGTATTTGTTAAACATAGCTTCTGAAAGAACATTAATAAATAAGTTCAAATTTGATAATTAAGGCTTTGATAACCTTTATAACCCCATTCTGTTAAAAAGCGTCAAGAATTAGACGCATAGTTTGTCTTTTAGTATTTGTATGTGTAACCCAGAATGAGTATTGCATTAAACATTTTCGCCACCAGTCTATCTATATTACTGGTAGGTGCAATAATTGGACTATCTTGTCTTATCGTCATTAGCATGAAGAGCAATGGCAGTAAGCCTAGTGGTGATAATTATAATGATAGCAGAGATAGCTTTCTTAACGGGCTTATCCCAAGTTTTTCTAAAAAACATCAGTCAGAAAAAAATCTTAAGATTCATATTTTTCGTTTTCAGAATGGCGGAGAAAAAGATGCTGGCGCTAAGCTAACAATTGCTTTTTCTAATCTTGCTCGTAAAAGCAAGCTTGCAAACCATTGTCAAATTTTATTCGATGATACGCCTTTGAAATATCATGGGGTTGAAGCGACTGAGAAAGTAATTAAGGCCCATCTTCAACAGAATGATGTTGATCTAGGGATGTGGGGCTATCTTGATGCTAAAAAAGAAACATTGAAAATTCGTTTTGTTCTTGCCCATGGCGCGCCAATAGAGCTTGCCTTGCTATATCAACATGGTACAAATTATGAAATGCCTATTATGGCGCATAAAGAAGAGCTTCAGTCTATTCTAACTTCTTTAGCACATTTAGCGGCGCTCAATGCCCATCAAAATTTTGAAATTGCGCCTAGAAAAGGCCTTAAAAAGCTAAGATCAAGCCATGCAGAACTTATCAAAAACCTTCGGGCTGCCAAAAAGCCAAAGCCAGCTTCTGTTCGCATTAGGCTCTTGCAGGACTATGCATTTAGCTCTCTAGTTGCGCATCAAATTTGGGGAGAAAATGATGATATTTCTCAATCAATCACAGCATATCGTGGCCTTTTAGCTGAACAAGATCAGCATGTCAGCAGAAAGTCTAAAAATTCTGTCCGTGTTGGCTTAGGTAATTCATTACTAAATCGTGGTATGCAAAATAATAATATAGCAGATCTTAAAAATGCAGCGATTTCTCTAAAAGGTGCTGCAGAATTCATTGATAAAAATAATGATATGGGCGCTTGGCTATCAAGCTCCTACAGCTTAGCATCTTCTCTCTCTGAGCTTGGGGAGATCACGAATGATCATAATGCTTTGATTGAATCAGAACAAATTTTGAATGAAGTATCTGTTCATTATAACCCAGTACAGAATCCCGAAGATTATTTGAAAATACAAGTTAAGCTTGCTGAGATTCAGCATAGAAATGCTGCGCTAATGGGAGATCACCCTCCTTTTGATGCCCTAAATACATTGCGCAATAGCTCAAAAATTAATCGTGATGCTGTTTCTCCAAGACTGCTTAATCAAGCTGATAAAGATTTAGGTCATACATTGTTGAAAATTGGCAAGTTTGAAGATGACCTTGATTATATGCAAGCTGGGATTAAAGCACTTGATTTTGCTCTGTCATCCATGCCTAGCCATGCTGTTCAAGCAAGACATGGGCAGCAAGCTCAGATGAACCAAGTTATGGAAAAGCTGAATTTAATCCAAGATGAGATCAGTATTTTTAAAACAGAATTAGGATCTGAAGGAAGGCAAGCAAGCAAAGTTCAAGAACCAGTTTCTGAAGCAGTTGACACTAATGATTTAGATAATGATTCATTTGTTGACTTATTTAGTGATGGCGATGTCTTTGTACAAGACCGTAGATCGCAAATGCAGCGTCGCAAGGATAGAAGAAATGATAATCTTGCCCGCCGTGCTGAAAATATTACGGAAGAAGCTGTTGCTGCAAAGAAGCATTTCCAACGCAAGCAAGTAGAAACGAATAATATGCAAGGCCTAAATGCAGATATGATTGAAAAAATTACGCGTAGAAAAGAAGAGAGGCGCAAGCGCCGTGAAGCTGCTATGGCTAATCAATCAAAGAATGGTGCTCCTATAAGGTCACACCCAACAATGTATAATCCTGTATCACCACTTAAAAAATAAAAGGCTGAAAAAGCTGGAGCTCTTTGTTTGATAGGGCAATAAATATGATATAAAATCAGCCAGTACTTAACGCTAATATGCGGCTAATCTCACTTAGGCTGCGACCTGATTGTTGGTGATAGAGATTAAATGCTTCTTGGACTTGGCGCATCGCTTTTTGTGATGTAGGAGCTTTATCAATTATATTTTCAGCAATTAGTCTTGCGATAACATCTCTTGATAAGACATAGCTGTCGACGCCCATATGTCTTAAAAAATATTGTGCTGTTGTGCCGCCAAGACGGGCGCCTCTTTTTTTCAATGTAAAAAGCAAATCTGTATAATGACCTATCTGCACATTTGCTAAATAGGTGCCAAACCCACCATATTCTTCAGAGATTGTCGAAATAAAGACAGCATTTTGCTGAACAGATTTTATTTTTGCACCATAGCGCACAATGCGGCTGTCTGACACGAGCCTATCAAAGTCTTCATCATTTAAGAAGGCACATCTACCAATATCAAAGCCCTCAAAGGCCGCTTCAAAACCGAGCCACATGCTTTCAACAACTTTCCAATTAAAACCTGCTTGGAAAATAGATTTAGTCATAGCACTAAGCCAGCGATCATCCTCGATTGCTATAATCTGATCTTTAGGCAAGGGCTTTACTAGCTTTGCTTCTAGAGCGTCAATACCGCCATGCCTCTGGGCAGCGATTTGAACAATTGTTTGAAATTTACTCATAATTTCCTCGTCAAATCGCCCTGATAAGGTGTTTGATCAGTGCAAGGTATAATTAACTGCTTCTTCTTCCGCTTCCATCTGTAATGCAACTTCTAAAAGTGAGGTTAGTTCGCTCGATGAAAATTGTAGTGCTTCACGTCGTGCATCTTCACTGTCACTTTCGGCGGCTAAAAGTTGACATTCGATGATTTCTTCTTCGCTTGTGTCATTATCATTTTGGCTCTTATCGGACATTACGTATCGCTTTCTTAATTATTGTTATAGCTCTACTGGAGCGATTATGGATGCTAAATTTAGCTACTCAAACAATATTGTTTATCTAGAATAAACATTAATTTCACATATAAAGAGCATGTTACAAAAAATATACTAAAAATTAGCTACAGAATATATGACGAATACATATAAAAAATCATAGCGCAGCAAAATAATATTTCAATTTATTTGCGATAGCTATTATAAATTTTCCCCTGAATACGTCATTACATCAAGGTTTTGCATGTAATATAGGGGAGAAGCGCCAAAGAATAGATGAAATTAACGGAGCCAGGCTCTAAACCTGCTTTGCCGCCCATTCATCAGTTTTAGTGCCGACAAGCTCGGTAATGTTCATCGCATCTCTTTCCAGTAAAACAGTATCTAGCCCAGAAAGAATGCGGTTTACCACTCCAATGCCTTCAAAAATAAGGCCTGTATAAATTTGTATGAGATTAGCGCCAGCTTCTATTTTTGCTAATGCCGTTTGGGCATTATAGATGCCGCCAACCCCAATAACAATCTTACTTTTATCAAGGCGCTGCCGCGTTTTTGCAAGCATAATAGTTGAACGATCAAAAACGAGACGACCAGAAAGCCCGCCTTGCTCTTCGTGTAAATCATTATTTTCAGCGCCTTGGCGAGACAAGGTTGTGTTAGACATAATGACCCCATCAAAATCAGAATTATTGACAATGTTAATAATTTCATCCAGCGCCTCTTCCTCTAAATCTGGCGCTAGCTTTAAGAAAATAGGACGGCGCATGACTGTTTTATGGATTAATTCTTGTTCAGAACGAGCCTCGGATACATCATTAAGCAGACGTTTTAATTCATCCCCATGCTGTAAATTACGTAAGCCAGGCGTATTGGGCGATGAAATATTCACGGTGAAATAGTCTGCATTCGGGAAAAAAGCTTTAATGCCAGCAACATAATCGGCAATTCTATCTTCGCTTTCTTTATTTGCGCCAACATTAACGCCAACAGGGCCACTGCGGGCTGTTAAGGGCATTTTTTCAAGGCGTGCTAACGCTGGTGCATGGCCTTCATTGTTAAAGCCAAGGCGATTAATAAGGCTGCGTTCCTTATAAAGGCGAAAAACACGGGGGGCTGGATTGCCTGGCTGCGCTAAGGGGGTAATTGTTCCCACTTCTGTAAAGCCAAAACCAAGGTTAAGCAGTTGCAGGGGTACTTCAGCATTTTTATCAAAACCAGCTGCCATCCCCAATGGGTTTGCAAAAGTCAGGCCTGCAATATTGGTTTCAAGACTATCATAGCGTTTTGTTTTGCATAGCGCTTTAGGCATATTTTGTAAGGCTTTGATGGTTGCCTTATGCGCTTGTTCTGGTTCAAGAGCAAATAATGCTGGCTGTGCTATGCTGCCTAATAATCCAATCATTTTTCTAATCCTTCAAAATTTGCAACGCCTTGTGCATCTCGCTCAACTATTTTTGCCCATATAACATGGTCTTGTTTGAGCGTCATATCATAAAGATGAGGGAAGAGTGCACCACCACGTGAAGTTTCCCATTTCAAACCTGATCCCATGTTTTCGGTAGAGATTGCGAGAAGGTGAAGAGGGTTTACCTCTGCAAAATATTTCGCAGCTGTTTCTGCAACCTGTTCTGCCGTTGAGAAGTGAATATAGCCATCGGCTAAATCAATAGGTGCGCCTTGAGTTTCACCATTTTTACAAAAATCTTGCCATTCGTTATCTCGGAAAAGCTTGTAGATGATTGGGTTTTGCGTTTGCACTTGAAAATGACCTTTACTGGGATGGTTGGTTCATGCGTTTTGATAAGGCTTCATGACTTTCAACGCGTTCACTATATCTATCTACGAGATAATCACTGCGCTCTTTCGTTAAATGGGTGAATTTCATCAATTCTTCCATCACATCAACGATACGTCTGTAATAGGGAGATGGCTTCATTCGTTCATTCTCAAATTCTGTCCATGCTTTTGCAACGGAGGACTGGTTGGGAATTGTAATAAGGCGCATCCATCGGCCTAAGATACGAAGCTGATTGACGGTATTAAAACTTTGCGAACCACCATTGACCTGCATAACAGCTAAGGTTTTGCCTTGGGTTGGGCGCACACTTCCGATTGAGAGAGGGATCCAATCAATTTGGCTTTTCATAATGCCGGTCATTGCGCCATGGCGTTCCGGCGAACACCACACCATGCCATCACTCCATGAAACAGCATCACGCAATGCCTTAACCTTTGGGTGATCTGCTTCAACATCATCGGGGAGAGGAAGGCCTGTTGGGTTGAATATTTTAACTTCCGCGCCAAGCTTAATTAAAATACGCGCAGCTTCAAAGCTTGCTAGCCTAGAAAAAGAAAGCTGGCGTGTTGACCCATATAAGAGCAATATTTTGGGTGCAACTTCTTCATTGCTTACTCCTAAAAGAGAAAGCTTTATATCTTCAAAACAAGCGTCATCTAGTTGCGGAGTTGTCAAATCTTCCAACTCATGAAAATCAGCCATTTATACCTCTTTTAAAAAAGCGCCTGCGATACCATCTTGTATCATTTTTATTGTTTTATCACGCCCATAAAGCGAAATGAAAGAGCCAAAGCGAGGGCCTTGATCTTGCCCGAGGAGAATTTGATAGATTGCTTTAAACCAATCACGTAAATTTTCAAATTCAGCTTCTTTACCAACAGCATAAACAATAGACTGAATATCCTCGCCGCTCATATCATCGGGAATATCCTTAAGGCGCGATATTAAACTTTGCAGAGCTTGTTTCTCTTTTTCTGTTGCTTCCCTATATTGTTTTGTAGGTAATACAAAATCTTGATAATAGCGAATGGCATAGCCGATCATAGCATCAAATTGCGGATGTGTCTTCGCGCAAACCCCTGGGGCATAGCTTTCAACAAAGCCCCATAATGTTTCAGGCTCCGATGCATTGGACGCACTGACCAAATTCAACAGCATAGCAAAGGGCACAGGGGCTGTTCCCTTAGGCGGCGTTCCACTATGAATGAAATAAGCTGGGTTATTAAGCTGATCTTTTGGCTCCATCCCCTCAAATTTATCAGCAAAAGTGAGATATTCATCAACAGCCTTTGGTATAACATCAAAATAGAGACGCTTTGCGGTGCGTGGTTTTTGGAACATGAATAGAGATAAACTCTCAGGAGAGGCATAGGTGAGCCATTCGTCAATCGAAATACCGTTTCCTTTTGTCTTAGAAATTTTTTCTCCCTTATCATCTAAAAAGAGTTCATAGCAATATTGTTCCGGTGGGCGAGCGCCTAGAATGGAACAGATTTTAGAATAAATCTTACTATTGGCTTGGTGGTCTTTGCCATACATTTCAAAATCGACCCCAAGCGCTGCCCAGCGCATGCCAAAATCAGGCTTCCATTGTAGCTTTACGTGACCGCCTGTTACAGGCAGGGTCACCTCTTCCCCCTCATCTTCAAAAGTGATAAGGCCTTCTTCAGCATTCACATTTTTCATCGGTACGTAAAGGACTTGTCCGGTTTTTGGAGAAATAGGTAAGAAAGGGCTATAGGTCGCTTGTCGCTCAGCACCTAAGGTGGGCAGCATCACATCCATAATTTTCTGATAATTTTTCGCAGCCAATAATAAAATATCATCAAACTTTCCTGATGAATAATATTCTGTTGCACTTGCAAATTCATAGTCAAAGCCGAATTTATCTAAAAAGGCGCAAAGCTTCGCATTGTTATGGGCGGCAAAGCTAGGCTCGTCCCCTTCAAAAGGATTAGGAACATGCGTAAGAGGCTTGCCTAAATGTGCCTCTAAAATATCTTGGTTAGGCACATTGCCAGGTATTTTGCGCATGCCATCCATATCATCAGAAAAGCAAATCATTTTTGTCGGGATTTTATCTTCTGTTAAGATATGAAATGCATGGCGCACCATTGTTGTGCGCGACACTTCGCCAAAAGTACCAATATGGGGCAGGCCTGAAGGGCCATAGCCTGTTTCAAACAAAACATAGCCCTTTTCAGGCGTTTTCCCACCAATACGTTTCACCAATTTGCGCGCCTCTTCAAACGGCCAAGCTTTGCTTTTTTCGGCAATTTCACGCGCATCATTTGCTGATATCATTTGGTTCATCCTTAACGTCTTGATGGTGTCGAATAAAATTTATGTGCATATTCCGCAATTTACCACATATGTAAAGCTTTTTACGCCCTAGGCTCAGGACCTATTAATTTTGTTCAATTCTGTTTGAGTTAAAA
>WTKA01000026.1 GCA_011524605.1 Hyphomicrobiales bacterium
CGACGGAGCGAAGCGAGTAAGGAAAGTCGAAGAGCATTATTAAATAAATGAGACCCGACGGAGCGAAGCGAGTAAGGAAAGTCGAAGAGCATTATTAAATAAATGAGACCCGACGGAGCGAAGCGATCTAGATTTGCTTAACCAATTCCCTGCAGTAATGTTGTTAACATAGGTTGTTGAAGCTCAAAATAGGATCTGTTTAGATTATTTATGAAGAGCTGTTGTAAATGCTGCGATTGAACAAGAGCGCTTTGCTCCGTAAGATCAATATTTATCATATTATCAATTTGATTTTGAGACAGTGTCATATCTTTATTAACCAAATCAATTTCATGGCTTGTTATGTAAGATTTCACATTGACATAGCCTGAATAGCTTTCAAGAGCATCGACAATATTTTGAAAATTTGCCGCATCAGCATTAATCTGCGCATCTGTTGCCCATGTTGCCGTTGCTGCATTGCTCCAGCCAAATTGTGGGTTAAAGCCAGAAAAATAACTTGTGCCTTCTAAAATGTCCTCATCTCTTTGCGTTGGATCAACCCGAGATGTTTCAACAATAGAGGTGTTGTCAATAGTAAAGTCAACAGTTGCATTCGCTTTTGAAATGAGTTCAAAGCGTAAAGTTGCACTGCCATCAGTTGCTGTAAAGTCAGCTGAATAGCTATCGAGTGCTTGAGCTACTGTTGTATCTGTATGTGTCGTGCTGTGGAGAATATTGCCGCTGCCATCTGTCACGCTGACTTGTATGGTGCCGGCACCGCTTCCCCATATAATCCCCGCATCATACGACAAATCATAGGTGCTGCCTGCATTTGTCGCAATTGTTTGCTCAATGAAAGAACCAACATCATTATTTGTCCATCCACCTAATGGAATAGAATAGCTACCATCTGTTGCAAGAGCTGGGTTTAAACCAATGCCTTCTGTAGAATGCGTCCAGCCTAAGACAGATGCTCCGCTTCCAGTACCGCCAGAAGTATCTTCAAAGGATGCATTGGACAATAAGTTTAAAGTCGAATCTGGTGGCGGTGGCGCAGGTGTATTCGTGCCAAGAGTTTGAAATTGAATCTCCTCATTATCTATAGTTGATTGGAGAATATTTTTCATTTCGCTCCAAAGGCTTTGAGCGCTTTGGGCATAAGAGGCTCTTAATGCTGTATCATTTGTTGCAGCCGCTGTTGCAGTTAAAGAGCGCATTTCTTCTGTTAATGAAATTGCAGTAGCTATTTTATTTTCAACGATATCATATCCACGTTTCTCCGCGCGCAAATTTTTGATTTTTACAGATTGTTCTGAGATATTATCTTCTAGGCTCTGCGCTTTACTAAATAAATAAGCTGCATTATTATCACGATGTGAGATTTTTCCTGTTGCTAATTTATCGGTTTCTCTATCCGTCTTGAGATTATGGGCTTTTTGAGCTTTTACCATCATGCGCTGATGAGAGGACAATATTATATCCATTTGAATAACCTGCAATATATTTTATATAAATGTAGGCTTATTGTAGCTTACGAAATATAGGATATCTTTAGAAAATTATTTTAAATTTTAATCAAATTTATTTGTTTTAGCTATAATGAGCGTGTGAGTAATAAACTTTACTGAAAGCAAGTGATAAATTTTTCAAGAAATTATAACGATATCACTGCAGCTCAATTCCTGAATTAAGTCTAAGAGACTATTGATTTTATGATTGTATGTAAGAGATGCTATTAGTATAATTATTTAAAATCCACTCTTACTTTTTCTATTATAATATACACATATGCCAGCTCCTATTAAATTACCCCGTAAACATGACGTCAATCACACGCTTTTTGAGGATATACAAGGCCTTTTCTTAGGGTGTAGTATGGCGTCGATTGGTTTCATATGCTTGGCTCATCTTGGATTGATCACAGGGCAGTCCGCAGGGGCAGCACTCATCATCTCTTATATTTTTAATATATCATTTGGTGCCGTATTTTTTGTCATTAATATCCCATTCTATATTTTCGCCTATTTTCGATTAGGATTAAGTTTCACAATAAAAAGCCTTTTATGCATTGCTTTTGTATCGATTGCTGCTGAATATCTCCCTCAATTTATACAATTTGAAGAATTAAATCCAATCGTTGGGATTTTGATTTTTGGTATTAACGTAGGGCTTGGTCTTTTAGCCTGCATTCGTCATGAAGGCTCCTTAGGCGGGATCAGTGTTATAGCGCTTATTATTCAAGATAAAACAAATTTTAAAGCAGGATGGTTTCAGCTTATCGTCGATTTTATTATTTTTACGATTGCGGTCTTCTTCTTTCCTCTTTCAATTATATTATACTCATTTTTAGGGTCTTGTATTTTGAATCTTGTCTTAGCTATGAACCACCGTAGAGATCGTTATATAGCGCGATAATTTTTTAGCTAATCAGCTTTAGTGCAGGATTTTATATTATAGAACCAAAAAAAATAAAGCCCGAGCTATCCTTTGATAAGCTCGGGCTT
>WTKA01000150.1 GCA_011524605.1 Hyphomicrobiales bacterium
TCACAGTGTAAATCTATAGGCGCAGAATGGACTAAATAATCAAGTCCTGAGCCTAAGATAGTGATAGCAATAGTTTCTTTACTATCAATGATAAAAGACGACTTTCATTAGCGATATATTGATCCCATTTTAATAAGATGAAACACTCAAATTCGAGGCTATCACAGTGATATAAAGAGGATGGCTGAGTATATTTAAAAATAGTTTTGAGTAATCATGTCTTATATTGACCCATTTTCAACCCCAAATATTGAAGAAAAGCTCTGCTCTGATCCACAGGATGATATTTTAATTGTAGATTATATATCAGATGTGCAAGCGATACAGTCTATAAAAAAGGCATGGATTTCTTTAGAAAAAAAGACAAAGAGCCTTTGCTATTTTCAAAGCTATGCATTTTGTTCGCTTTGGTTTGAGCATTTTTGCACTGCTGATCAAAAGCATAGGCCGCATATTATTTTAATCTATGATAAAAATGGGCAGATTGCTGCTTTGCTGCCTATGGTTCAAACAAAAAGACATGGTTTGATTGCTTTAGAAATGGCTGGGGCGCCAGTATCTCAATATTCTGATATCATTTATGATCCAAACATTTGCTTGATTTCGATAGAAAAAGCACTGAAATCATATTGGCAAAATATGAAGGTCGATGTGATCGATATTGCTAATGTTAGAGCTGATTCAATGCTTCACACTCTTTTATCTTCATGCGCACATATAGGCCCAAATGGGCGCGAAACTTATCAATGTGATTTATCATCCTATTATGATTTTGACGCTTATTTTGCAGATCGTAGTAAGGCGGGGCGAAAAAATTTGCGCCGCAAACAGCGTGCTTTAGAAGAGCAGGGGGCTTTGCAAACAATATGGCATCTAGGTGGCGAGGCGACAAGGCGTCACCTTAAGAAGGCATTGGATTGCAAGCAAGAGTGGATGGCGGCATTTGGGAAGATTTCTCGCATGTTCCAATGTGCTCATTCTCAGAAATTTCTGTTAGAACTATCGCAAATCCCTTCAGAGCAAAGTGGTTTTTATATTATTGAGACAAAGATTGGTGATGAGACAATTGCTTATCAATGTGATTTTCTGTTTAACGGTCATTATTATGCTTTTCTCATTGCAACTAACCAAGAGATGCATGCGCTTGGGGCAGGGTCTGTTGCTATGCTTGATAATATCCGTATGATATATGAGCGCGGGTCAATGAAGACCTTAGATCTTTTGCCCCCTGCTGATGACTATAAAACATTGTGGGGCAAAGATTTGATCGCTGTTGATAATTTCCAGCTTTACAACACAATGAAGGGGCGTTACATCGCAGGTTTCTTTTCAAAGCTCAAGCCGGCGTTAAAGGCGCTGTTTTATCGCATTCCTGATCCGATCAGGCATAAAATTATTGCTTTGATGCAATAGAGTACTACCTCTTTATAAAGAAAAATTGAAGCCAATATATCTAGGGTGCCCTAAGGATGGGCGTGGAATTTACTTAATAATATGGAAAATACAATTTAAATAAATTTTTATAAAAATAATACACTTTATTGTAGACGAAATATATATTCCATGTTAGATATTCTTAGATTTTTCAACTTAAGGATATTATTATGACCGTTTCAAAAAACTCTGCAGGAAGAATGGAAATTTTTTATGCTCAGTCAGAAGATTCGTATGACGATGCTATAAAACTTGCTGTTAAAGAAGCTGCAAAATCTTTGCCTGGTAAAACATTAGAATGGTTTGAAGTTGTTGAGTTCCGTGGTGGTATTGTAAACGGTGATAGCGCTCAGTTCCAAGTTGCTATTAGAGTAGGCTATGCTTAATTCTACCGCTTTTTTTCAAAATTATTATGAAATTTATGAAAAGATATCACTGTTGTGATATGCAGTGTCTATATATATAATTTATAATTCTTCTTATTATGTCTTGAAGACAAGGTCTGTGCATATGATTTAAATAAGTCAGTCAGGCTATAGTAAGAAGAATTTTTTCTTTATGGTGGTATTACGGAATAGCAAGTTCCAAAAATATGATGAAAAGTTATTTTGCAGCGTTAAGCCAGCATATATGGCAGCCATTTAAAAATTTTAATCTCATATATTCATATTTCAGAATTTTAAAGATACTGAATTAAAAAAGCGATCAGTTGGCCTATAAGCCGGGTTCTGTCCTATACAAATGTATATGGATGATCATTCATCTGGGATGATTGTCGCCAATCACCTCTTGCAACCAACCCGAAAAATAATGCAGATGAAACATTTAAGAAGCATGCTTCTTGTATTTTTCCTATTCGGTCTTGCTCCCAGTGGGGTTTACCATGCCCAAGCTTGTTGCCAAGTTGGCGGTGCGCTCTTACCGCACCTTTTCACCCTTACCCAATAAATTAGGCGGTTTATTTTCTGCGGCACTTTCCCTAAGGTCGCCCTCGCCAGACGTTATCTGGCACTGTTCACCTGTGGAGCCCGGACTTTCCTCCCAATTAAGGGCGATCATCCAGCCAACTGATCTAAAATAGCTTTATGCTTTTTATAAATCAGACACAAGCTATTTTAGAGCAATTATCGAAATTAAACAATTAACTGCCCTCTAAGGTCTGCGATAGTCGTTTCAGCGTTTCTGCTAAGCTTTCTTCTTCCTCGTCATCATCATCGTCATCATAGTTATTTTCTTGGAGATTTTCGCTGCTGTTAAAGGTCGGTGTTGGTTCAATAGCTTGTATCGTATTATCAGCAGGCATAGGATCATCTTCAACTATTACACTCTCTTGTCTTGTTTCAATATTTTCCACTGGCGCTTCAACATATTCAACTGCTGCTTCAACATGCTCAACTGGCGTTTCAATATTTTCCACTGGCGGAATTTCTTGCGCAACTTCAACAGTTTCAACAACATGATCAGGCGCTACTGGCATAGGCTGAGGGCTTGGATCAGCAGTTAATGGTGATAAATTTTCAAGCTGCTCTATAAGCGGTGTTAAATTTTGAATAATAATATATTCAGGAGAGCGCTCTAACTTTTGCTGCGCCTCATCGCGCATTTGTTTAAGCTGTTCTAATTGACTAGTCACTGTTTACCCTTCACTTTTTCAAAAAGCGCATTCAATTAAGATATGCTGAAAATTTAGTTTTTGTTAATATCTACTATCCTATTTTAATAAAATTTTAACAATAGTTAATCTGATTTATGGTTAATTTTCATGTAAATGAGGGGTTTTACACGGATAACTATTGTTTTTGATATTAAATTTATTGGTATTTTAAGGTAAAAGCTCATCTAATATGTAATTTTATGCTGTTAGAAATTCAATATTTTCTCTCATTTCTATATATCTTCTATATATAGCCAAAAAATAAAAAACGCGCGACTTTTTCATGTAGAGAAAAAGATACGCGCGTTATTGTTTGTATAGATCTTACGATCTCAATTTAAGCTATGTTTAGCATTGGTGTATCAACTAAGTGAAAATCTTGTGTTAGCTGCGCCAATGGCACTGGTTTTCCATAGCGATAACCTTGCAGATGTTGGCAACCAACAAATTTTAGCAAAGTTTCATGCATTTCCGTTTCCACGCCTTCTGCTGTCACTTCCATGCTCATAGAAGAGGCGAGGGTAACAAGACATTGTACAACAGAGGCAACAGATTGGCTCTCGCCTAGCTGCGCTACGAATGAACGGTCAATTTTAATTTTATCAAGCGGGAAATCTTTGATATAGCTCAAGCTTGAGTTGCCCGTACAGAAATCATCAAGTGAAATATGAATGCCTAAGGCTCTAAGAGGTTCAATTGTATCCAACACTGTTTGTGTTTCATGAATTAAAGCGCTCTCGGTAATTTCAAGCTCCAATCTATTTGGATCAATATCTGAGTCTAAAACAATCTTTTTGATATTCTCACACAAATGAGGATCTTTGAACTGGATAGGCGATAAATTTACTGACAACATTAAGCCGTCAAAATCTTTTATCATCGCAATAGATTCTTTTAGCACCCAAGCGCCTAACTCATGAATAAAGCCGCATTCTTCTGCTAATGGTATAA
This sequence comes from Hyphomicrobiales bacterium, assembly GCA_011524605.1. Taxonomy (GTDB): domain Bacteria; phylum Pseudomonadota; class Alphaproteobacteria; order Rhizobiales; family WTKA01; genus WTKA01. Next base: position 4,040 of record WTKA01000150.1, read on the forward strand.
AATCATTGGGCATCACCATGCCTAATCTAGGGTTATTCCAGCGAATAAGCGCTTCTACGCCATATAAGCTTTGTTTTTTAGCTTCTACTATGGGCTGGAAATAGATCTCAATCTCATTATTTATTAAAGATGTTTGAAGCTCTTTTTCAAGTGCTACACGTCTTAGTGTTTGTTTTTCTAGTTCAAAATCAAACATATAGGCTTGGTCTAAGTTTGTTTGTTTCGCATTATACATGGCCATATCAGCGCGCGCCACCAGGTCATCCATCGTTTCACCATGATGGGGAGATACCGCAATACCGACAGAAGCACTGCCTATGACCGTATGACCTAACAAAGACATGGGCTCTTTTATTTTATCTATAAATTTAGCACCAAGAGCCCTTGCATGGTTTTCATCATCCACAGCCAAGATTGCAAAGAATTCATCACCACCAAGTCGAGCTAGAAAGGCATTATCGCCAAATACTGAGCGCATATCATTGGCAAATTTTTGCAATAAAGCATCGCCAACACTATGACCCAAACTATCATTCGTATATTTGAATTTATTGATGTCTATATAAAATGCACCGACAGGTTTATCATCAATCTTTGCCAGCTCATTTATTTTACAAAAATCTTGTAATTTTGCGCGATTACCAAGCCCTGTTAGCGCGTCATGAAAAGCAATATATACGGCTTCTTCTTTTGCCGTTCTTGCCTCAGTTTCCGCTTGGATTCTCTGTTCTATCTCTAGAGCAACTTCACCTGCGGCTTTACGGATTTCCATTTGATCCATTACCATTGAGGCCATATCAGCGAGCATTTGCTGTTTATCAGCGCAAAAGTCATGCTTTGGTTTATTGTCAATAACGCATATAGAGCCAAGTTTATGGCCGTTCGGGGCAATTAATGGTGCACCTGAGTAAAAACGAATGTGAGGCTCTCCTGCTACAAGCGGATTATCTTTAAAACGTTCGTCTTTTGTTGCATCAGGCACATTCAACACATCATCACCAAGAATTGTATATGTGCAAAAAGAAATGTCTCGCGGTGTACCATCCGCATCAATCCCACATTTAGCTTTAAACCATTGACGGTCTCTTGCAATAAGAGAAATAACACACATTTGTACGTCAAATTGCTTTTTTAAATAATTTACAATTGAATCAAAGGCTGTTTCTGATCCGCTATCTAATATTGCATAGCTTTTAAGGGTTGCTATTCTTTCTTCTTCATTTAGCGGCATTGGTATTGTGTTCATTCTTGAGACCTCAAAATTACATTTTCTAGCGTAAATTTAAGGTAGAATATAAAGTTTAATACTATTTCATATGAATTGTATATTTTACAAATTTCAGTTTGTTTGGTTTAATTTTAATTAAAAATAATTTTAGCAGCGGTGATATTTTTTATGAAAATATATGAAGCAAAAAAGATAATAAAAACATATGTATATTATTTCACTTTAGTAGGTGCTCTGGTATGAAATATGGGCTCTAGCAGTATGTTAATTTATTTTATATTATTTGGTTGCAAAAGCTTTTGCCTTACTAGTTTTTATTTCGATATGTTGCCAGTAAAAAGTATGATAGTTAAGCAATAAAGATTATCAAGCTGATGTGGGCGTATTAGCCTCTTAATATGCTATCGATATTTTTTGAGATAGTTTTTTATTTATCGAAAATAAATATTGGTGCGGACGGTGGGACTCGAACCCACACGATCTAGGATCGAGGGATTTTAAGTCCCTTGCGTCTACCAGTTCCGCCACGTCCGCATATCGAGAATAGCGATGTAGCAGATGGATCAGAAATGTGCAAGACTTTATCTGAATTTTTTTTAAATTTATGCTTTATGTCTTTTTCCGCCTAGAAGAGGTTCTGAAACATTCGTCGTTGTAGGGAAGGAGAGGGGCAATTGTTTTAAATGTCGAATAGCAAGATAAGCAAAAGCTTCGGCCTCTATATAGTCACTTCGCAAGCCAATATCATCTGCTTTTAAAATGGGGCATTGAAGCCTTTCTTCTAGTTCATCCATTAAAAAACTATTTTTACTGCCGCCACCACTAATAATAAGGCTATCAATAGGCCTATCCAATTGTTTCAATCCATCGTAAATAGTCTTAACTGTGAACTCTAATAGGCTGCGCATATGATCTTGAAAGCTAATATCAGTCGGATTAAGGCAATGATTAAATTGTGCTCTATCTGCAGATTTAGGGTAGGGCAGAGTGAAATAAGGATCTTTCAGCCATGAATTTAGCATGTGCTCAATAATTTTACCTTCACGCGCAAAAGCACCATTGGTATCATAGGGCTTATCTTGGTGCTTTTGCATTAATTGATCCATAAGAGCATTGCCAGGCCCTGTATCAAACGCAATAGGTGGCTCATTAGGTTGGCATAAGCTGATATTAGCAATGCCACCAATATTGATAAAAGCGCTTATTTTTCCTTTGAAACGCATCCTTGCTAACGCGTCATGGTAGATTGGCGCAAGGGGCGCACCTTGCCCGCCATTATATACATCATTAAGTCGAAATTGATCAATAACATCAATTTTTGTTTGTTGTGCTAGCCTTGATCCATAACCAACTTGAAGTGTGACGCCTTTGTCTGGCGCATGAAAAAGTGTTTGTCCGTGAAATCCAATAATCTGAGGCCATTTGTCTTTTGGAATTTGTGATAAAATTTCACGTGTAAGCTCAATATGATAGTTTGTAATTAGACAAGAGGCAGCTGCTATCTTTTCCTCATAGCCTAAAATTGCCCCTTGCTGTGCGAGACTATTGTTCAATTCTAGTAAAAAAGCACGGTCAGAGGCGTTAAAAGGCCTGAAAGCCGTGTGACCAAATTCAAATATATCATGTCCATCAGAATAAATCATAGCAGCATCAACCCCATCACAGGAAGTGCCGCTCATAAAGCCTAAAGCCCACATGGCTGAATTATCATTCATTTTCATTTTCTTTTGCCTCAAACTCAATCATGTATTGACCTTTTTTGGCCGCGCTGGCAAGAAAGTTTGCAAATATAATTAAACTCTAGGAATAATATTATGAGCCAATATAAGTCAGCTTTTCTTAAAATATTGGAAGAGCGTGGATTTATTCACCAAATGAGCGATGAAAATGCGCTAGATGAAGCTGCAGTGAAAGAGAGCCTCACTGCTTATATTGGTTTTGATTGCACGGCAAAAAGCTTGCATGTGGGTAATTTGCTAGGCATTATGATGCTTTACTGGTTTCAACAAACAGGGCACAGGCCCATTGTTTTGATGGGTAATGGCACGACGCGTATTGGTGATCCTTCTGGCAAAGAAGAAGGGCGTCAGCTAAAGTCTCAAGAAGAAATTCATGAGAATATGGAAAGCATTAAAGGCGTATTTCAAAAGTTTTTAAAATTTGGAGACAGCGGAAATGATGCGGTCATGGAATATAATGACAGCTGGTTAAGCGAGCTGAATTATGTGAATTTCTTGCGTGATTATGGTCGCCATTTTTCCGTGAACCGTATGCTTACATTTGATTCTGTTAAGATGCGCCTTGATCGTGAGCAGCCGCTTTCTTTCATTGAATTTAATTATATGATTTTCCAAGCTTATGACTTTGTTGAATTGAATAAGCGCTATGGTTGTATTTTGCAAATGGGCGGATCTGATCAATGGGGCAATATCATTAACGGTGTTGAGCTGAACAGGCGCGCTAATGATGCTCAAGTATTTGCGTTAACATGCCCATTGCTAGCCACAGCATCAGGCGCAAAAATGGGTAAATCTGCTGATGGTGCCATTTGGCTTAACGAAGATATGCTCTCAGCTTATGATTATTGGCAGTTTTGGCGCAATAGCGAAGATGCGGATGTTGAGCGTTTCTTAAAGCTTTACACAACATTAGAATTGTCTGAAATTGCTAAATTAGCCGCTTTAGAGGGCGCGCAAATCAATGAGGCGAAAAAAGTTTTAGCAACAGAAGCTACAGCCATGGTGCATGGTCGTGAAGCGGCAGAAAAGGCAAGGGCTACAGCGGAAGAAACTTTTGTAAAAGGAGGCGTTTCTACTGACCTTCCTTCAATTGATATAGCAAAGGCTGATATAGAATCAGGATTAGGCTTATTAAACGCTTTTGTCGCCGCAGGGCTGGCTTCTTCTGGTAGTGAAGCGCGCAGGCACATTAAAGGTGGCGCTGTTAAGGTGAATGATTCTCCTATTTCTGATGAAAGGCATGTTTTGACCATAGCTGATGTCGCCGAAGAGGGGCATATTAAGCTTTCAATGGGCAAGAAAAAGCATGTTCTATTGAAAATTAGCTAAAAGATAAAATGATTGCATTTTTTTGAAAAAAAAGATTGCGTTAAGTGGATGAAACGATTATACGAATATTCTCCTTGATGCAAAGCATCCCCCGCCCGGGTAGCTCAGGGGTAGAGCAGCGGATTGAAAATCCGCGTGTCGGTGGTTC
>WTKA01000126.1 GCA_011524605.1 Hyphomicrobiales bacterium
GCTGTCACAGATGCTAACGTTATGCTGGGCAAATTACAGCCTGACCTCTTCCCATCCGTTTTTGGCCCTCATCAAGATGAAACTCTTGACCGTGACGCTGTGTTAAGAAAATTTGAAGCCCTTGCCAAACAATCTGGTGCGCATTCCGCAGAAGAGGTTGCAGAAGGTTTTTTGAAAATTGCTGTTGAAAATATGGCAAATGCAGTAAAAAAAATCTCCGTACAACGGGGCTATGACATTACGCAATATGCCTTATCATGCTTTGGTGGTGCTGGTGGTCAGCATGCTTGCGCCGTTTCCGATGTGCTTGGTATTAAGACGATTATCATCCATCATTTTTCTGGTATTTTATCAGCCTATGGCATGGGACTTGCCGACATTAAAGCATCGCGCCAAAAATCTATTGAATTAGAATTTAGCGATAGCCTGCTCAATGATGCTGATCACCATATAGAGCGAATGCGCGATCAAACAATTGGGGAACTAAAAAAGCAAGGCGTACTAAAAGAAGAAACAACAACATTAGTCAAAGCCCATCTTAAATATGCAGGCACGGATACAGCACTCGATGTTTGTTATGATAGCTTAGAAAATATGCGCACTGCATTTGAAGAAGTACATAAAGAGCAATTTGGCTTTATAATGGCTGATGCGCCCATCGTCATGGAATTGTTAGAGGTAGAAACATTTGGCGGTAGTGCTGGTAATTTAGAAACAAAATCAAGTTTAAGCCCTGATCTTCCTAAGCCAGTCAAAGACACAAAATTCTTCTCCTCAGGGCAATGGCGCAACGCTCAAATTTATAACAGGTCTGATCTACAACCAGGCAACCATATTGCCTCCCCTGCCATCATTGTAGAAGATATTGGCACAATCATTGTAGAGCCAGGCTGGGCTGCAACAGTGAATGAATATGGTCATATTATTCTGACACGGCAACAAGACAAAGAAGCACAGCATCAAATCAGCCAAGATGTTGATCCTGTTATGCTTGAAGTTTTTAATAATCTTTTCATGTCCATTGCCGAGCAAATGGGCGTGCGTTTACAAAAAACTGCTCGCTCAACCAATATCAAAGAGCGGCTTGATTTCTCCTGTGCAATTTTTGACAATGAAGCAAAACTAATTGCGAATGCGCCCCATACGCCCGTGCATCTTGGCTCTATGGATAGATCCGTTGAAAGTGTCATTCGCGTTAATCCTGAGATGAAGCGCGGTGATGTTTTTGTCACCAACGCGCCTTATAATGGCGGCACCCACTTGCCAGATATTACAGTCATAACGCCGATATTTGGCGATGGAGAACAACCAATTTTCTTTGTAGCCTCTCGGGGACATCATGCGGATGTTGGCGGCATTGCACCGGGGTCTATGACACCACGCGCAACCAATATTGAAGAAGAAGGCATTGTTTTAGATAATAGATATCTTGTTAAGGCAGGAAATTTTCTTGAGGAAGAGATAAGAGCGCTACTTAGTAGCGAGCCTTATCCATGCCGCAATATCGATCAAAACATTGCTGATCTCAAAGCGCAAATCGCGGCCAATGAGAAGGGCGCATCTGAACTGCTCAAAATGGTTGATGGTTTTGGCCTTGATGTTGTTCTAACCTATATGAACCATGTGCGCGATTATGCAGAGGAATGTGTCCGCAAGGTTATTTCAACTTTGCATGATGGGGAAGCGGAAGTCTTTTTTGACCAAGGCTGCTCTATCAATATGAAGCTAACAATAGATCATAACAGTCGTTCTGCAACGCTTGATTTTACAGGAACATCCCAGCAGCAATCTGATAATTTCAATGCGCCTGAACCTGTGACCCGAGCGGCTGTGTTATATACATTCCGCTGTATGGTCGATGATGATATTCCCATGAATGAGGGCTGCATGCGCCCCCTCAATATTATTTTACCAGAAGATTGCATGCTCAATCCCAAATATCCAGCAGCTGTTGTGGCGGGTAATGTGGAGGTGAGCCAAGCTGTAACAGATTGTTTATTCCAAGCCTTAGGGGCGCTTGCAGGCGCGCAAGGGACGATGAATAATTTTAACTTTGGCAATGATGACTATCAATATTATGAAACAATCTGCGGAGGATCTGCCGCAGGCCCGGACTTTGATGGTACAGATGCGGTTCATACCCATATGACCAATACCCGCTTGACCGACCCAGAAATATTAGAGCTTCGCTATCCTGTGGTGCTAGAGGATTTTGCAATAAGGCAAGGCTCAGGTGGTAGCGGGCAATTTATAGGCGGCAATGGCATTAAACGCATCATTCGTTTCTTAGAAAAAATGGATGTTTCATTCCTTTGCGGTCGGCGAAAAATTCCTCCTGCAGGCCTTGCAAAGGGCGAAGCTGGCGCATTGGGTCAAAACATATTACGCCACAAGGATGGCAGGGAAGAGACATTAGAGGG
>WTKA01000104.1 GCA_011524605.1 Hyphomicrobiales bacterium
GGATCTACAGGATCAGTCGGATCTGTTGGATCTACAGGATCAGTTGGATCGATTGGGTCTGTTGGTTCTACTGGATCGGCTGGCTCACATGTTGCACAGGCGATCTCAGCTAAATCGCAAAGAGATAACACTTTACCTGAAATATTTGAAAAAAGAATAGACATATAAAATCCCTAATATAAATTTTTATACAACTATCTATTGACTATTTTAAGTATTTTTGAAAGCTAAAGCAAATATTAATACTAATAAATAAAATTTTAATACAATTTTACACTTTATAAATTGATGAATTTCGACAAATAATACATGATTTATACAGAAAACATCTATTAATAATTAAAATTATATCATTTAATAATTAATTATTAAAATACAATACTTAAATTCCAGCCTAATACTATGTCATTATTATCTTGAATTAATACATGCAGCACGATAAGCAATATCTTTAAAAGCTCTTCGCAAATAGCTTTAGAAAATCAAGAAAGTTATGGTATGTTTTCAAAAATTGGATATTGGTTAAGCTCATTCATCACGCTTCTAGCATTTTATACATTCACAAGCCTTTATTTTATCATAGCACTACCGGTTCTTCTTTTACCTTTAAAAATAGGCTGGTATTTTGCAAATGCGTGGCTAGCAATAAACCTAGCGATATATAAATATATCGGCGGCATGACCTTTGAAATTAGAGGGATTGAAAATATCCCATCAAACCAAAAAGGCTATATAGTTGCTGCAAAACATCAATCAGCATGGGAAACAATCGGCCTAGCTCATATATTTAAACACCCTGCCTATATTCTGAAAAAAGAGCTTTTAATGCTTCCTTTATTTGGTTTTTATTTAAAAAAATTCCAAATGATACCAATTGATCGCTCCAAAGGAAAAAAAGCCATGGATTTCATGCTTCCCTTTGCTGCGACGAGTTTAAAAAATAAAAGACCTCTTCTTATCTTTCCAGAGGGAACACGCACAAGCCCAGGCGCTCCACCTAGATATAAACATGGGTTTGCAAAATTATACACCGACCTCGATTCTGCTATTGTACCTGTTGCTCTTAACACAGGCTTTTTTTGGCCTAAAAAGAGCTTTACACGTTATAGAGGGAAAATTATCGTTTCAATTTTACCCGCTATTGAGCCTGGATTATCTCATCAAGAAGTATATGAAAAAATTATATCTAGTATAGAAGTGGAAACAGATAAATTAGCGATTGAAACAGCAAAAGCTCATCCTGATTTACCAACTGTAAAAGCCTATAACAAAACCCAAAATCCATAAATATTGGAATTGATGCGCTGGGCTATATTATAGCCTACCATCCTCCCCCACCGCCGCCGCCAGAACCGCCACCTGAAAAACCACCTCCTGAAAAGCCAGAAGAGGAATTTTTAGGCGCTGGAATAGAAGCGAGCATGCTCTCGCCCATTGACAAGCCAATGGCAGTAAAACTATCTGAAAAACCCCAATATTTGCCCTGTGAATAATACCAAGAAGGAATAGTATCTTCTTCAGCGACTTGAGCGGTATTAAGCCAATTGGAAAACTGATTTGTCCAGTTATCCTCTAAGCCTAAAGCAATCGCATAGGGTAAAATGTCTTCAAAATGGGACAAAGACATTTGAGGGCCTGAAGTTAATTTCAAGCGCTCTGTCTCAGCCATACTTATATAAATTTTCAAACCTTCAATATCATCCATCACCGAGCGTCCAAGCGGTGTAGGCGCGCCAATTAAAAAATAAAATAATAAGTTGATAAAGAAGATACAAAAAAGGATGATTAAGAGTTGATGCTCAATAAGCTTTGCTATAAAATTATATTCTAAAGATATTTCGCTAAAAAACACCATGAATAAAGCAGCTAAGACAATAAAACCCCCGATTTTTATTGCATTTGAAAGGCGATCTAGCACCAAGCCTTGAAAATTATCTCTCGCGAGTTTGTAAATAATATAACACAAAAATAAGGCAAAAATGAAAGGCAAAAATGCTGACAAAAAAATATTTAACGTATAAGGCGTATAAAAAATCGCTAATATAATTACTCCGATAGAGAAAAATATAGATAGTATCACAGCTTTTATAAAGTGATTTATATTATGTTTATAATAAACATCCCTATGCTCAATTTCCATTTTTGATGTAAAACCACTGACCATCTCAGAAATAGTCTCTTGGGGTTTTTTATTAAAAGATATGCTGCTTCCAATATTATGAATAAGATGCTTGAAGAGAAATTTTTCGCCCTTGGGCAGCTCTTTCTGCTTTTCTTCAGCTTCATCTGTTTCTGCTGTAATTGTCCAGACATCCGAAGACTGATTGATTTTAACAAAACCTTTTTTAGCTAAAGATATAAAAGCAGCTGATATTGCTAAATGAGGACTGCCTTTGAACCCTTTATTATCAATATAGTTGACCATGGCTGGTGAGATTGAATCGTCTAACCGCCATTGTGGCGCAATAATACCCTGCTTAGGATCACGCCCAATTTCACTCCAAATAGAATAATAATAATAGCTGATAATAAATAGCGAGATCATACCAAATATCATAACGCTGTTATCTTGCAACCACCATTGCAGCCTCTGATTTTCATGAGCAATTAAAGGTCTTGCTTGGTTCCATTGTAATGCAATGGTTAAACCTTCTCTTTTTCGCAATGGTTCAGTTATTTCAAAATAAGCTAGTCGCCCATTATTACTGATTTTCCCTGTTGCCTTTTTTTCATCAGCTTGACCATAGCGTCCAGTAAAAAAATCAATTTTTTTAAAGGGACGAGATGAAGCGGCATGGACTTTCACTGAAGCATGTTGGATTGGAAATTTCCAAAAATTTCCAGTAGCATTCCAGTAAAGCTCAATGCCTTTTCTAATATGCCTTGCCGTTTTATATTGGATTATATAGTGATGCTCACCAGCATCGATAAGCTTATCTTTTTCCCCAATATATATGCGCTTATAATTTTCATGGCTTTCCATGTGATAAGCTTCGATATTTTGATTGCGCTTGACTGAGACAAGTTCAAAATCCACCTTTTTGAGCTGCCCCTCTTCTTCAAAATACATCGGAAAATCGCGATAAATACCACGCTTGATTTTTTGCCCCAATGCATTGACAGTAATATTTTCTGTGACAAGCAGGCTGGCATCATCTTGAATTTTAATATCCACATTATAGGAAGTGATACGCTCTGTTTGAGCTTGTGACACTCCCATATTTGCACTTACAATGAAAAAGGCAGCAATATAGATTTTTGCTAATTGATAAAGGGCATAAGAGATAAGCTTCATAGGATTATTCTAACCAAAATTGACATCAGGCACTTCTTTATCTTGCGGATTTTCCAGTTCAAAATAGTCCATCTGGTTAAAGTTAAACTGCTTCGCCACAAGGTTTGAAGGGAAACTCTCAACACGTATGTTCAAATCCCTAGCAGCCCCATTATAATAACGACGTGACATTTGAATTTCAGTTTCCAAATCTTCTAAAGAATTTTGTAAGCCTTGAAAATTTTCGCTTGCTTTTAGATCAGGATAAGCTTCTGATACGACCATTAAACGGCCTAAGGCCTGGCCTAACAAGCTCTCTGCAATAGAGCGCCCCTCAATATCAGTCGGCGCAACGGCTTGCGCTTGATTTCTCAGCTGCGTGACTTCAGAAAATGTATCATTCTCATGAGTTGCATAAGCTTTCACAGTCTCAACAAGATTAGGAATGAGATTAGCACGTCGTTTCAGCTGAATATCAATACCGCTCCATGCCTCATTAGCCATTTGCCTCGCCTTCACAAGACCATTGTAAATGATTATTCCATAGCCAACCAAAACCGCTATGCCAACTAAAGGTAATAATTCCATTGAGTAAACTCACTAATTCACTAGTTAAAAAGATTTTCGATACTATATAAGACAAAAATTAGAAAATAATTATTAAAATTCAAATCAAAACCAACGATAAAAAAACAGCTGATTTTATCTATCTTTCTTTCTAAATTATAAAGACTTGCCACTCTATTATTTTTACTAGGCTCGGCACCTATCAATTTTGTTCAATTCTGTTTGAATTAATAGGTTCCGAGCCTAGATAAATGGGTTTAAAAAGAGGAATTCAAGAATGGGTTTTTCAAATATTGATATTAAAGTACAGACAAGCGCTTTTAGAGCGGGTAATAATTATTCTTCGTTTAGTACAAGCTCAAGCACATATGCACAAAATAGACAATATACAACAGGCCATACACCCGACAGTGTGTCGGATGCATCTAAACGCAGTCGTTTTGCTCAAAAGGCAGATCGCATTAACAGCTCGCTCGATTCCTACGAAAAGATAGCGACAGCAACAAGACGCGCAGTGGACACAATAGAAGAAATGGAAACTTTGCTTTATGAAGCAAATGATCTTCTTATTCAAGCCCATGCCGAGACGGATGCCGACATTCAGCAAGATTTGCTCGATCAATATAATATAAAAATCGAAGAAGCCTATGCAAAACCGGACGCAGCAAGCTATTTAGGCATGAACTACCTAAATAAAGACAGCGGCTATGACATATATGCTGGCGGCATAAAACAATCTATATTAAGCGCTGATAGCGCATCAACAACAGGCGCAGATGCGGGCATTGATGTGCCTATTATGAAAGCTGCGGTTGATGCAGAAGAAGCGCCCCCAGAAGCAGCTGGCTTAGTTGCAGATTATTACAGGTTAAGCGGCAGCGTTCCTAATTTGGCAGCCATTGATTTTACGGCAACGCCAGATTTCTCAGAGGCAATTACAGATATTGACTATAATCGCTCTGCTTCATGGGGAAGCTTTTGGGCTGGGGGGCCAAATGATCATTTTGCGACACGCATTACAGGAACCATTAATTTTGCTGAAAGTGGTGATTGGACAATGGCGACCTACGCAGATGATGGTGTGCAAGTTTATATCGATGGCAACTTGGTTGTGAATGATGACTTTCCACACGCTCCCAGATGGCGCTTTGACACAGTTAACCTCGATGCAGGAACGCATGAGATTGAAGTCATCTATTTTGAAAATAGAGGCAATGCCGTCTTAGAGCTTCATTGGGAACCACCATCAGGGGGCGGTTTAACGACTGTCGACGAAACAGCGTTTAATCAGCCTACTATTGATAATCGAGAATTTGTTTCTTTAGATGAAGCAACAGAAAATCTTCAGCAAATGCTCTCTACCTTGCGCGTCAAAAAATCAGAGCTACAAACACAGGAAGCTGTTTTAGGCGGTCAACAATCTTTTTATACTGAGCTTGCGGGCATTGATACAAACCTCTCTAAAAATCTCGGAGCGATTAGCCATGATCATTTTGCTGAAAATTATGCGTTAGACAATTTGAGAGAGGAGCTATATCTCTCCAACCAATCAATCTTGAATTCAGATATTTCAGGCCTCTTAAACATTCTTAAGGTTGGGATTGAAGGGCAAAATAGTGCCAATATATTTTAATTGATGATGCGCAGCCTCAAGCTGAAAAATAAAATCACAGTCATAAAAATGCGACAAAGAGACTTTATTGCCTTTTTATGACTTAAAAAAATACTATTCTTATTTTATAACCATCAAAGATGTACTTTTTTGGTGGCCTTATGTCCTTTTTAAACTTCGCAAATCCTAATCGCTTCACGCGTTTTTCAAGATATGCCATGCCGATCACTGCTGTCATCGGTTTGTTATGTATTGTCTGGGCCATGTATCAGGTCTGGTTCATTATTCCAGATGATTATCAGCAAGGATCAACAATCAAAATTATGTTTATCCATGTGCCAGCTGCTTGGCTCTCTTTGTGGGTATATATGCTCATTGCTGTTTCAGCTTTTGGCACCTTAGTTTGGAAACATCCCCTAGCTGATGTCTCTGCAAAAGCCGCCGTTTTATTTGGCGCTGCTTTCTCAGCAATCACGCTGATCACAGGTTCGTTGTGGGGCAAGCCCATGTGGGGTGCATGGTGGGACTGGGATGCCCGTTTAACATCCATGCTAATTTTGTTTTTGCTTTATCTAGGCTTTATGGCTGTTTGGCATGCAGTTGACGACCCGATATTAGCAGGTAAAATCAATGCCATTCTAGCCTTAGTGGGTATAGCACTCATTCCCTTCATCATCTTATCTGTTGAATATTTCAACACAATCCATCAAGGCAAATCCGTTAATCCTTTTGGTGAGACAAAATTAAGCGACCAATTTTTATATCCTTTATTATGGATGACCGCAGGGGTTACCAGCTTATTTTTAAGTTTACATATGCTTGAAATGCGCAATGAACTTATGCTTAGACGCATTAGAAGAATTCAGATTTTACGCACAAATAAAAGGTAATCGTCATGTCACCAGATTATTTCGGCTATATTTATGGCGCTTATTTCATTGCATCGCTAATTTTCTGTGGCGTGAGCCTGAAAGTTATCTTGTCCCATTACAAGCTTCGCAAAAAACTGACGCAGTTAGAATATGAAAACTCAAAGGGGTGATAATGGATACTCAACATAAAAAAAGAAATATTGCCATTTATATTCCTCTCATTTTGGTGATTGGGTTAAGCATTTTGTTTGGACATCGCCTTATATCAGGCGCAAATGAAAAGGCTCTTCCTTCTAATTTGATTGAAAAATCGGCACCATCCCTAACATTAGAAAAACTTGAAGGCAGCCAAAGAGGCAATATCCAGACCAATAGTCTTGATGGAAAAGTTAGTCTTGTTAATATATGGGCATCATGGTGCGGGCCATGCAGGCTTGAACACCCCATCATTGTTGACCTGAAAGCGCAAAAGCCTGATTTGCAAATTGTAGGCATTAATATTCGTGATAAAAAAGACAATGCGCTAGCTTTTTTAAATGAGCTTGGCAACCCTTATGACCTCATTGGCATTGATCCAAAAGGTCGATCCATGGTGGAATGGGGTGGATATGGCGTTCCAGAAACATTTATTGTCAATAAAGAAGGAATTATTGTCTATAAACATGTTGGCCCTATCAATGAAACCATCATGAAAAAGACAATCATGCCGCTGATAAACACGTTAATGTGATCGCGTTTGAAAGATTTTATTCACTCTTATCAGTGTATTTAGGTTAACAATAATAATCGGATATTTTCTTAACTTTATACATTATGAAAAATTATAAAAATTTAACGGCACTATTTTGTTTTTCATTGCTCACCTCATGCAGTGGGCTGCCTAAACATGAACGCCCTTTATCCCCTAGGACACAAGACATTATGTCTCAAAAAGGTCTGTCTGCCTATCAGCCTATATTGATACGTATATTCAAAAAAGAAGAGACGCTTGAAGTCTGGAAGCGCCATAATAATGGCACATATATGAAATTAAGAAGTTGGGATATTTGCGCTTATTCAGGAGATATTGGGCCTAAGCTGAAAGAGGGCGATCGCCAAGCCCCTGAAGGTTTTTATGACATTACACCAGGTCTTATGAACCCTTGGTCAAACTTCCACCTTGCCTTTAACTTAGGCTTTCCCAATAGCTTTGATAAATCTCATAATCGCACAGGATCACATCTGATGGTTCACGGTGACTGTTCTTCAAGAGGCTGCTATGCCATGCGTGATGGCCCCATGGAAGATATTTACGGCTTGGGACGCGAAGCCTTTAAAGGCGGGCAAAAAAAATTTCAAGTTCAAGCTTACCCTTTCCGTCTAACCGAAAAAAACATGGAAAAATATAAAGACCATAAATGGATTGATTACTGGAAAAACTTAAAAGTAGGCTATGATGCTTTTGAGCAAACAAAGCAGCCTCCAAAAGTCCATGTTTGTGAAAAAAAATATGTCTTTAATTTAACAGATGAGCAAGCACAACAAATATCCGGCCCTGCAGATAGCTGTCCAGCAGATTTAGACATGAATGATGATATAGCAAATGTGATTGCATTATAAATAATCCTAAAAAATATAAAAAAAAAGAGAAGTGTTAGAATTCGATACACTATATTCACAAACTAGCAATTCATTATATGTAATTTGCATGCGAAGCCACTGACAAGAAAGTCGTTAACGAAATATGAACACAAAGGTTTTCAAAATGATTCTTTTGTGTTATTATCCTCTAAAATAAGGATTAGCCTTATTTTTACCTCATTGATCGGGTGATATAATAATAGTCAAAAAGGCGGATCGTCGCAAACATAAAATTATAAATCATGTAAAATGATTGGCTTATAGACCTGGTCATTCACCGAAGTAATAATACAGGAGGCTAATGCCCTAATTTTCGGGCATTACATAACTAACTTTGGGAGCATACAAAGTATGACAAAAGCGCAAGACGCTAATAACGATAGTAAATTTGAACTCAATGAGCATATCGTTTACCCATCACATGGGGTTGGCAAAATTGTTGGCATTGAGAAACAGGAAGTAGCTGGCCTATCTCTTGAACTTTATGTAATTGATTTTGAACGTGAAAAAATGAAATTGCGCGTTCCTTTAACAAAAGTTCAACAGGTTGGAATGCGCAAGCTTTCTGATAGTAAAATTGTTGATAAAGCACTTTCAGTTCTTGGTGGACGTGCACGCATCAAACGCACAATGTGGAGCAGACGCGCTCAGGAATATGAAGGAAAAATCAATTCTGGAGATCTTGTTTCTGTTTCTGAAGTTGTCCGCGATTTATACCGTGCTGATACGCAACCAGAGCAATCTTATTCTGAACGCCAGCTATTTGAAGCAGCTATTGATCGTGTTATTCGTGAAGTTGCAGCAACAAAAGAGCTAACAGAAACAGAAGCTCGCAATCTTGTTATGAAAGCTGTAGAGAAAAATCCTGCACCTCGCAAAGATGATGCAGATGAAGAAGCGGCAGCTTAAGTCAGATTCTTAGATAGTTTATTAAAGGTCTAATCTTAATTGATTAGACCTTTTTTATTTTACAAACTAACTAAAGGCTCAAAACCACCAAAGATAAGCCTACTACCATCAAAAGGCATGCCATTAGGCCCAACAACAGTTTGCATCTCTGCCATGGCCTTTTCCATACCCTCATCGCGCGCCTCTTTAGAGGGCCAAATAAGATGAGAATATGCAACCGTTTCATTCTCAGCGCATTTTACAGCCAAAGGCAAAGAGGTGACATCTCCTTCTGGAATAACAGCTCCCCAACAATCCATAGCAGCTAAAGCCCCATGTTTTTTAAATAAGGGCGCTACCAATTCACTATGCGCTTTAAAAGCCTCTTTATTTTCCGTTGGCACTGCATAAATTGCTATATCAACAAAAGTCATATTAAATTTCCTATTTTTCCCACCTTAAAGATAATATATCTTAGCCTTACTATCTCTGATTTGTCAGCATGCTTTGGAAAAAAGCTGTTAAATAATGCAATAAAACACAGCATCAAATAGATTTATTATAATTTCATCCCTCTCAAGACAGTTATGATTTGCAATCCATAGCTATTCAGATTATTCAGGCAATAAAGCAGAAAATACAAAGGAGCCTCCTCTCATGAATGACCGCTATAACCATCGGGAAGCAGAATCCAAATGGCAAAAGCGATGGGACGAAGATCAACTCTTTGTTGTTGATAATGATGATCCAAAACCCAAATATTATGTTTTGGAAATGTTCCCCTACCCCTCAGGCCGCATTCATATGGGGCATGTGCGCAACTATACGATGGGCGATGTGCTTGCACGGTATAAACGCGCAAAAGGCTTTAATGTTTTACATCCCATGGGTTGGGATGCTTTTGGTATGCCAGCTGAAAATGCTGCCATGAAACATAATGTTCATCCTGGTGAATGGACATATGAAAATATTGCAACAATGCGTACACAGCTTAAAGCTATGGGGCTAGCCATTGATTGGACGCGTGAATTTGCGACATGTGACCCTGAATATTATGTGCATGAACAGCATATGTTTTTAGATTTTTGGGAAGCAGGCCTTGCTTATAGGAAGAAAAGCAAAGTCAATTGGGATCCCGTCGATCATACAGTTTTAGCCAATGAGCAAGTTATTGAAGGCAGGGGCTGGCGCTCAGGAGCGCTCGTAGAGCAAAAAGAATTAACGCAATGGTTCTTAAACATTTCAGACCATTCTGAAGATCTGCTTTCTTCTCTTGAAGGGTTAGAAAATTGGCCTGAAAAAGTTCGAGTGATGCAGCGCAATTGGATCGGAAAATCTGAAGGAGCTCAGTTTAAATTCAAGATCAGCTCAAATGAGCTTATCACTGGTTATGAAGATATTGAAGTCTTTACAACACGGCCAGATACTATTTTTGGCGCCAGCTTTTGCGCTATTGCGGTAGATCACCCCATTGCGCTTGAACTTGCTAAAAACAATGCCGATCTTGAGGCCTTTGCGCAAGAATGCCGTCGCTTAGGCACCTCAGAGGAAGATATTGAAAAAGCTGAAAAGCAAGGTTTTGACACTGGCCTGCGCATTCAACACCCCTTTGATGACAAAAGAGAAATGCCTGTTTATTTAGCCAATTTCGTATTAATGGGCTATGGCACGGGGGCTGTCTTTGGCTGCCCAGCCCATGACCAACGGGATTTTGACTTTGCTACAAAATATAACTTACCCATAAAAACTGTTGTCTCTCCTGATGGCGATGTAAATTTCACTGTCGGCGATGCAGCTGTTCCAGGTCAAGGCAAGCTGATTAATTCAGAGTTTTTAGATGGATTAAGCGTTGAAAAAGCAAAAGCAGAAATTATAAAGCGCTTTATTGATATGGGTATTGGCGAGCGCCGCATCAATTATCGTTTAAGAGATTGGGGTGTTTCAAGGCAGCGCTATTGGGGATGCCCTATTCCTGTCATTCACTGTCCAAATTGTGGTGTTGTCCCTGAAAAAAAAGAAAATCTCCCTGTTACATTGCCAAAAGACATTGATTTTGATGAACCGGGCAACCCCCTTGTACGTCACCCATCTTGGAAACATGTTTGCTGTCCACAATGCGGCGCTGATGCTGAACGTGAAACTGATACATTTGATACCTTCATTGATTCATCATGGTATTTTGCACGTTTTTGCGCCCCAAAAGCAGAAACACCAACAGACCGTAAAGCCGTTGATAGCTGGCTGCCTGTTGATCAATATATCGGCGGTATTGAACACGCTATTCTTCATTTATTATATTCTCGCTTCTTTGTACGGGCGATGCATAAAACAGGTCATATTGGGATTGATGAACCCTTTAAGGGCCTATTCACCCAAGGCATGGTGACGCATGAAACCTATAAAACGACTTCTGGTGATTGGGTTTCACCTGCTGATATTAATATTGAAGAGAGTGATGGCAAACGCGTTGCAACATTAAAATCAAATGGCGACATGCTTGAAATTGGCGGCATTGAGAAAATGTCTAAGTCTAAACTGAATGTTGTTGATCCTGATGATATTATTGAGGCTTATGGCGCAGATACTGCTCGATGGTTTATGCTTTCCGATTCTCCCCCTGATCGTGATGTCGTATGGACAGAAGCAGGTGTTGAAGGGGCATGGCGTTTTGTCCAGCGTATTTGGCGCATTATCAATGTTGCTAAGCCTCATATGGCGTCTTTTGAAAAAGAAATAACGCCATCTCAGCAAGCAGAATTTATTGATCTTCATAAGCTAGCTCATCGCACCACACATTTTGTTGGCCTTGAAGTAGAAAAACTTCATTTCAACAGAGCGGTTGCTTATTTATATGAATATAGTAATGCATTAGGCACTTTGCTAAATAAATCAGACTTATCGTCTTTAAACAAAGCGAACCAAGCCATAATATGCGATGCTATTGATCGTTTACTCATTATGATTGCGCCTATGGTGCCGCATCTTGCCGAAGAATGCTGGAAAGAGATTGGCCATACCTCTCTTGTGACAAATGAAGCATGGCCTAATGTTGATGATAAGCTCCTCACAGATGATGAAATCACTTTACCCATTCAAATTAATGGTAAAAAGCGGGGTGAGCTTACAATCTCGAAAGACGCATCAAAAGAAGAAGTTGAAAAACAAGCCTTGCAAGTTGAGGAAATTCAGCGTTTTATAGATGGTAAACCCGTAAAGAAAATTATTGTTGTTCCAGGACGTATTATCAATGTCGTTATCTAACATATCAAAAAGACTAGGCAAAATAGCTCTATTATTTGTCTTTTCGCTTCTGCTTAGCGGCTGTTTCAAACCTTTATATGCTGATTTAAATCCAGCTCAATCTACCTATGGCAGCTCTATCTATGTGGAAACGATTGATGGAGAAATTGGTCAAATTTTGCAAACAGAGCTACAGTTTTTGTTAAAGACTGTACAAGATCCGCTAGGCCGTGACTTAACATTAAAAGTATCCCCTGGCGTGTCTGGAACTGGTTTTTTTGTTGATGTGGATAGAGACCGAGAAAGATTGGGCGCTATGACAATGCAGGCTCGATATTTTCTAAGCGAGGCAGGCAATACAACGCCTCTTACCTCTGGCATTGCAAGATCAACAGCAAACTATGAAGCAGATTCTCAAGTTATCGCTCAACAAGCGGCGCAAAAAGATGCTTCTATGAGAGCGGCAAAAATTGCAGCTCGCATTATAGCTGACCGAATGGCTCTAGCGCTCAATCATACTAATAATTCGACAAACACAGAATAAATAGATGGTAGCGCTCAAAGCAAGAGATATTGAACCCTTTCTCAAAGCCCCTAACAAACCCATCATATTAATTTATGGGCCTAATCAAGGGTTAGTGAGAGAAAGGGTTGATCAACTCTTAGCTATTTATAAAGTAAGTCGCGATGATAGCTTCTCCTATTTTAGAATGGAAGCAGATCGTTTTACAGGCAATAAAACTTTGCTTGTTGAAGAAGCTCATTCACTTTCCATGTTTGGTTCTGATTTAAGAGTTATTCATGTCAGGGGCAGTAATGCTCAAGTGACAGCTGCCGTTAATCTTGCGCTTGCAAACCCACCAGAAGAAAATAAAATTATTATCGAAGCAGGTGATATTCAAGGCCGAACAGGGCTTAGGGGCGCTATTGAAAAATCTAAGATAGCCGCCGCAATCCCTTGTTACGCTGATGATATGCGCAGTTTAGGCCCTTATGTTGAGAGCTTATTAGCGGCGCAGGGCATTAAATTAGAGCCAAATGCCAAGCCCATATTGCTTTCCTTAATGGCACCAGACAGGGGCATTGTCAAAAGTGAGGTAGAGCGCCTTGCTCTTGCTTGCTATGGACAAGATACAATCAGTGTGCATGATATAGAATTTCACCTTATGGATTCAACAACCGCAAATGCAGATGATATTTCAGATGCGATTTTGCGTGCGGATATGACGAAACTATTAAATAGTTTAGCCCTATTTCTTGATAATGGCGGTGCCCTTCCTAGCTTAACCGCTAATTTGCAACGCTGTTTTACAACACTTGCAGAAATTTTATTGCAGGCAGAGCATAAAAGCATTGAAAATGCTGTAGATAGTTTTAAACCACCTATCTTCTTCAAACGTAAAGATGCATATAAAAGTGCTGGGCGTAATTGGTCTCAAGCGAGCGTGGTCAAAGCCCTTGAGCGTATCGCTGCTTTAGAATTTTATTCAAGAACAAGGCCTAACTTATCTCGTGCCGATGCAGAAAGAGCCTGTTTAGAATTAATCCGCTTAGGCCGTAAAAGATAGTATAATGCCTCATTGATGGAAGTATAATAATTATGACAAAAGAGAGTAATCGCCTTTCAAAGCAGCCCTTAGGATATTGGCTGTTTATTCGCAATGAAGAAGATGCAAAATATGCTGTTAAAATGGCAGGCCTGCCTATCTTTTTAAATGGCCTCTCATATTTTGTGTTCGCCGTCTTAGATATTGTTGCTTACTGGTTAAGTGTTTCGAGCGATGAAGCCATTCCTAATTTTGGCATTTTAAGCTGGCTCAGCCTTTTCACCTTTATATTCGGCATTTATTTTGTCTATTCTGGCCTTAGAGTAAGAAATAAAACAGACTATAATATCAAAACTGCGTTTATTATTTTATGCATTGCTTACCTGATTTCCTTCGTCGCTCGTCTATTCTTGCTAAGCTATGTTTGGAGTGTTTATCACATTGTCTTTATTACATTTGGCATATTGCCCTTGCTTTTAGTTTATGGCGGATTACGCGGCCAAAAATGGCTTAAAAAAAATAGCGCATCTCCTCTATAATATAGCAAATGCTCCTTATTTTTATGCTAAACTAACCTATATCTGATATGAAGTGAAAAAGAGAAGAGCCTTTTCAAGCAGCAAGCGAAAGGAAAAGGCAATAATTAATTTGGGCTATATACATCTAATAATAGGTATTCTTGTTGATGGCTGATAAAAATAAATCAGGACAAAAACGTACGAAGCAACAAAAAGCCAATAGGCCTGAGATCCCCACCGATTTACCAATAAGTGGGCGTGGACAAGATTTGCGTGGCGATTTCACGCAAAATGAACAGAGCTACGCTTCTGGCTTTGAAGAAACGCCGCAAGCACGCTTTGAAGGAGAGCCGCTTGCCCTCCCCAATGATGCAATGAGCATCGCTGATATTGCAAAATATTTGAATGAACCAGATCAGACTTCAGAAAAAACAATCGAAAAGGCAACAGAAAAAAAAGACGTAAAGCCAAAAAAGCCGCGTAAGAAAAAAGGATCGCCAGATAAGGAATTAATTGCAGGTAGTGCAGTGACTGCAACTGTAAAAGCCCTTGAGGACTTAATTGAAAATGGTCGCCAAGAGATGCGCGACGGTATCTGGCAGCCCCACCGCCCCCAACGACCAGCGAAATCTGAAGGCGGCATCACTTTTACAATGCAAACGGACTATGAGCCTGCAGGTGATCAGCCCCATGCCATTTCTGAGCTTGTAAAAGGGCTTGAAGCTGAAGAGCAAGACCAAGTTTTACTTGGCGTCACAGGCTCAGGTAAAACATTCACGATGGCGCAAATTATTAAAGAAACACAACGCCCAGCCCTAATTATGGCTCATAATAAAACTTTAGCGGCCCAGCTTTACGGCGAATTTAAAAGCTTTTTCCCCAATAATGCTGTCGAATATTTTGTCTCTTATTATGATTATTACCAGCCAGAAGCCTATGTCCCTCGCAGTGATACATATATCGAAAAAGAATCGACTATTAACGAGCAAATTGACCGTATGCGCCATTCAGCAACACGCTCGCTTTTAGAAAGAGACGATGTGATTATCATTGCCTCTGTTTCTTGCATTTATGGTATAGGCTCGGTTGAAACCTATTCCGAAATGACTTTTGAAATTAAGGTTGGCGAACAAATTGAGCAAAGACAAGTGCTGGCTGATTTTGTTGCCTTACAATATAAGCGCAATGACATGTCATTTGAGCGCGGTTCTTTTCGTGTGCGTGGCGACACAATTGAATTATGGCCTGCCCATTTAGAAAATCGCGCATGGCGTTTTTCTTTCTTTGGTGACGAAGTAGAAGCTATTGATGAGTTTGACCCTTTAACTGGCAAAAAAACAGACAGTTATAATACAAAGAAAATATATGCAAATTCTCACTATGTAACCCCGCGCCCCACTTTGCAAGAAGCCATGAAGCATATTCGTAATGAGCTAAAAGCACGCTTACAAGAACTCAATGATATGGGGCGTTTTTTAGAAGCGCAACGCCTTGAACAGCGAACCATATTTGATCTCGAAATGATGGAAGCAACGGGTGTCTGCAATGGCATTGAAAATTATTCGCGCTATCTCACAGGACGCTTACCTGGAGAACCGCCGCCCACCCTTTTTGAATATATTCCCGATAATGCTCTTGTTTTCCTTGATGAAAGCCATGTTACTATCCCGCAACTTGGTGCAATGTATCGCGGTGACTTTAGGCGTAAGGCAACATTAGCAGAATATGGTTTCCGTCTTCCATCATGCATGGATAATCGTCCCTTACGCTTTGAAGAGTGGAATGCTATGCGTCCGCAGTCTGTATATGTATCTGCGACGCCGGGCAAATGGGAACTTGAACAAACAGAAGGTAGCTTCTCAGAACAAGTTATTCGGCCCACGGGCTTAATTGACCCTCCTGTAGAGATAAGACCTGCTACGGATCAAGTTGATGATTTGATCAGTGAAATAAGATTAACAACTGAACAAGGCTATCGCACGCTCGTCACGACATTAACAAAACGTATGGCTGAAGATCTTACCGAATATCTCCATGAGCAAGATATTAAAGTACGCTATATGCATTCAGATATTGATACGGTGGAGCGCATAGAAATTATCCGAGATTTACGCCTAGGCCATTTTGATGTGCTCGTCGGCATTAACCTCTTGCGCGAAGGCCTTGATATTCCTGAATGCGCCTTTGTTGGGATTTTAGATGCTGACAAAGAGGGTTTTCTGCGCTCAGAAACATCTTTAGTTCAAACCATTGGTAGAGCTGCACGAAATGCGGAAAGTAAGGTCATATTATATGCAGATAAAATGACCGGCTCTATGCAAAGGGCAATCGCAGAGACAGATCGTAGACGCGCAAAACAAGTCGCTTATAATGATGAATATGGTATTACGCCAAAGACAGTGGAGCGCAAAGTTTCCGATATTATGGAAAATATTCCAGGCAAAGGCCCTGAGAGTTCTAAGTCAAGCAAGTCAGCTAAAGGGAGAGGCCCCCAAGAAGCTGCTGTTGATCAACCACTCATTGGTCATAATCTGAAGGCTTATGTTGAGCAATTGGAAAAAGATATGCGAGACGCCGCTGCAGATCTTGATTTTGAAAAAGCCGCAAAAATTAGAGATGAAATTAAAAAGCTTCAAGATGATGAATTAGGGCTTTAAAGAATTGAGCCCTTTACTACACACTCCCAAAACAAATCCTGCATCTATTTATGAATGGTTTTCACGTGATTGGTATAAAACGGGATCATCACCGGCTAAGCTGCTATTATTTTTCATATCAAAACGGATATTATGGGTATCAGGGCAAATTTCTAATTCTAAAATATCATCGCATTGCTGCTCTAGCAAGATTTCTAAATTTTTAATGTCTTGGCACTGAGATCGGAAAACTGCTTCAGTATTTGATGCACTATCTGCAAAAACCGGATTAATTTTTAAAGATGTTTTATTTTCTTGGGCTTGCTCAACACTTACACCAATAGACACGACTTTTTTATCCAAACTATGCGTATAAATTAAACTATACATAAAGATGTGTCGCATCAAAAATAATGAACCTGTTATATTCATATTGTGCTGCGCTTTTGGGTTAAGCGTGAGGCTTGTCTTTATTTCTAACTTTTCATTAAACTGATCTAATATATGAGTGTATTCATCCCAAAGATTAATATCTAGATTTGTGATTTCATTATCATTAAAACAGAGCTTCATATGGTCTAAATAAAAATCATTTAAAATGCTTTGCTGCTTATTTGAAATCATTAATTTTTCATTACTTAATTCCGAAGCCTGATATTTATTAGAAATGACATCTACTTTTTCTTGATAGATTTCTGTTGGAACAAATAATAATGTAATGCCTGTTGGCATTTGTTTTTTATCCCATATCGAATGGGTAGCAACAAAATAGCTAACATCACGATTGCCCACACTAATTCTACATATATTCCAATTTGGTATTTTATGCCAATCTTGCTCGCTATCTATCATGCCATCAAAGTTAAATTGAAATTGTTCACCTTCAAACTCTAATGTGATAATACCTTCACGGTCATCACTGCTCTCAAATAAATCCATCATGAGATCATTGCAAGAAATGAGAGCGCCAGTACGCCCAAACGATACAGTTCCAATACCAATTTTATTAAGCGCTCGTAAAGTTTGAGCATCAAAATTATTTTGCAAAACAGATATAGCAGAAAGAAGCAAATCTAATTGGTCACTTAAATAGCCAATTTCATTTTTTTTACCCCAATTTAGCTGAAAGTTATCCGCTTGATCAGGATTGTCTAAAGCACCAATAATAGCTCTGGTAACCTTTTTGATGGGTTTAAGCAAAACGATATTAATAAAAATAATCATTAAGACTATGATGATGCCTAAGCCTGGCAGAGCATAAAGAGCTAATTCTGCATAGGCATTATCTAATAAGGAAGAAACTTGTTCATTGTTATAAGCAACAATGAGCGGTGTTGCTAACCCTGTTTCTTCAACATTTATAAGAATTTCAGTATTGCCTGTTTTGATATTCTTATAAATCATCTTAGCATTTTGAAACAGTGCATAGTCAAGTTTTGGATGACTTCCAACCCAACCTTGTTCAGTACCAGCTGCATCATAAACAACAAGACCGGAAATAAGACCTTCCTCTAACAATCTTTTACCAATATTCAAACTATCGGATATTGTGGGGAATGTCTTTAAATCGTGGGAAGCCCGAATGATACGAACAATTTCATGTCTTTTATCTTCAGCCACATGCTTTTTAACAATATAATGGCTTAATGGAAATGATAAGGATAATACTGCAAGTATAATCACACTTAAACTTAAAAATATATAGTGTATATTTTTCAATCGATAGTAATTCATATTTAAATTTTACTCCACAGCAAAACAATTACTGCGAAATTATGAATATTTGTATTACATAACCATTATTTTCTATTACTTTGAAAAATTATGATAGCAATTATATTATTATGAATAATAAAAACTTAATGAGAATAAAGCATATGAGAGTAAAGCGTATATTGAGGAGTGAACATATAAATTGATTTACACAAACTCATATAGTTATTATAGACTTAATTAAGCAAAGAATATTTAGGTAAACATAGTGGCTAAAAAAATCCATTCAGCAATTAATTATTTTGTTATCTCAGGGCCTTGGATGGCATTAGCGGGCAATGGTGTTGGAGATGCTTATCTTATTTTATCTTCAATTTTCATTATAATACAAGCTATCATTGATAAAGAGTTTAAAAGCCATATCCTCAAATTCGAAGCATGGAAAATCTTCTTTATCCTTTTCATTATATGGGGTGTTTTCAGTGCATCCCAAGCAGTACATTCAATCAATTCTTATATTGAAATTCTTAGCTATATAAGATTTCCAATCTATCTAACTGCCTTAACCTATTGGCTATGTAAGGATGAGAAAAACTGGAACTATCTTATTATGTCAGCTCTCGCAGCATGCATCATTATGGCAGCGGTCATTTTTATGGAAAAAATTCGATATCCTGAGCGCTCAAGGCTTTATGGAACATGGTCACAGAGCGTTAAAGCCAATTGGTTCTTTATTGGCTATGCAATGCTCCCCATGTTATGGCTTTTCATCAATAAAAACAAAATATTATCGCTTTCATTCATAGCGACCCAGATAGCTCCAATATTTTTGATTTTCACTATTATAACAGCCATGTTTTTAACAGGTCAAATTTACGTAACGCTTTTGGTCATTTTCAATACACTCGCTATTTTTTTTATCTATTTTTTTATCAAATCAAAAGCCATATATATTTTTCTTTTATTTAGCGGTCTCGTTTTCACATTATTTGTTGCCTCGATGTTCTTTCCAGATGTTTTAGAACGTTTTCAGCACTCATTACTAACACGGCTTCCTTGGTTTGAGACAAGCGATTATAATATGCCAATGACAACAGGCTTACTTGTTGGCAAAGCAAATTGGCTCATGGGTGTTGGGCCTGGGGAATATCTTTATACATGCCAACAAATGTTTGATTTTAGCGTTGACTTTCCCCATAGCCCTTGGCGAAAATGCCTTAACCACCCCCATAATATATATATACAAATTTTTGCGGAAACAGGTATTATTGGACTGATGCTATTTACAGCGATAGTCTTTAGCTTTATTTCACCGATCGTTATAGCAGGCTTTAAGCTAGCAAAAGCAGGGTTGAAAAATGAAGCTCATAGAAATCATTTAGTAAACTTAACCCTTGCAGCCTCTACAATGATATTTTTGTTATTTCCAATTTCAACCTATTCGCAGGCATTTGGTCAGCATTTAAATTATTTTGTCTTTACTGGCATTGCTTTTTCGCTCTCGTTATATCATAGGACAAAGCTTTAAACAGCCAACTGACTTGTGTATCAAGGTTAGACTTATATTTGAAATCAAATAAAGCTAGAAAATAAAATATTACCGATCTAAAATAAGATTGCGGCCTGTTACTGTCTTTTGCTTTTGAAGATCTTTAAAAAGATGCACCATAAAAATAGCGGCAAAAGGTGCTGTAAGTAAATTCAATAAGGGAATAGAAGCAATTACGCATATGAAACATCCTGCAATAAATATACGCCCAGCATTATCTTGATAAGCAGCTTTTGCTTCAATTTTCGATAAATGGCGGATAGCAACCATTTCAAAAAATTCGCGCCCAAAGAGCCAAGAATTTGCTAAGAAAAATATCAGCAACCCAAGCCCTAACAGCCACACGGATATAAGAGCAAAAAGATTAACTATCGCCATAATAAAAGCAAATTTCGCTGCAACCGTAAGAGCAGAGGTGAATTTTGGTTCTTTTCCAACAGGGTCTTGCGGATAAAATTGCGCCTCTACTTTTCCAGCTAGCTCATCAAGAAAAAAACCAGCAACCAAAGAAGAAACGGGAGGTATCAGAAAAGCTAAGCCTAAAAATGTGAGAATAGCAGCAAGGGTAGCAACGATATTTTGGTAGCTTGGATCATTAAAAAAAATGATATTACCAATAAATTGCTGCAAAATTACCCACGCAACAATCAATAGCCCAAAAGTATAAAGAAGTGTTTTATAAATGAAAGGGCGATATGGCCTTGTAAAAATTGTATTTAATGCGCTTATTGCATGCGAAACCATGATTATTCTCACTTAGGCTCAGGGTCTATTAATTTAGTCCATTCTGCACCAATAGATTTACGCTATGAACAGGAAAGAAAGCGACGGAATTACAGGTAATTTTAAGCTTTTTTGACGCATTCATGGTGTAAATATATAGTGCCCTTTGGGTTTGAGTTAAAAGCATCATCTGTCAAAAATAAAGTTTTAACAATAGCAAAACGATGATTTTACTTTATTTTCATCCACCTAATCCTTTTTAATTCAAACAGAATTGAACAAAATTAATAGGTCCTGAGCCTAAGTTATCTTCATCTTTTATATGACAATTTAATTCTCTTTTTCCAAGGCTTGTTTTCTTAAAAAAAGGCTTGTAAATAGGGGACTTAAAAAGTTTATATATAAGGCTCGTTGATGACACAGCAAATAGAAAGCAAAAAAGTTGGTATCGTTTCTTTAGGATGCCCTAAAGCACTTGTGGATTCGGAGCGAATATTAACGCGGCTGCGCTCGCAAGGCTATGATATATCAGCCAATTATGAAGGTGCTGATGCTGTAATTGTCAATACATGTGGCTTTTTAGATAGTGCTAAAGAAGAATCTTTAGAGGCCATTGGTGAAGCTTTAACAGAAAATGGCAAAGTCATTGTGACAGGCTGCATGGGTAAAGATGCGGATCTCATAAAAAAACAACATCCTGATGTGCTTGCTGTAACAGGGCCTCATCAATATGAACAAGTCGTCTCAGCTGTGAATAAGGCAGCGCCCCCTGTAGCAAACCCTTTTGTTGACCTTGTTCCAGAGCAAGGCTTGAGATTAACACCGCGCCATTATGCCTATTTGAAAATTTCTGAAGGCTGTAATAATCGCTGCTCATTTTGCATTATTCCTCATTTAAGAGGCGACCTAGTTTCACGACCGATCAATATGGTTATGGCAGAAGCAGAGCATTTAGCAAAAGCGGGCGTTAAGGAACTTCTAGTCATTTCTCAAGATACCTCAGCCTATGGGGTTGATTTAAAATATCAAACCAAAAGCTGGCGCGGTCAAGACTATGAAACACGCTTTTTAGATCTTGCAAAAGCGCTAGGTGAGCTTGGTATTTGGGTGCGTATGCATTATGTTTACCCCTATCCCCATGTAGATAATGTTATTCCTCTTATGGCAGAAGGAAAAATCTTACCTTATCTTGATATTCCCTTTCAACATGCAAGCCCTAGTGTCTTAAAAGCTATGAAGCGGCCTGCTAATCAGGAAAAAGTAGTCAATCGCATTGCAAAATGGCGCGATATCTGTCCAGATCTGACCTTGCGATCCACTTTTATTGTTGGTTTTCCTGGGGAAACAGAAGAAGATTTCACCTATCTGCTAGATTGGCTTAAAGAAGTGAAAATTGACCGTCTAGGCTGTTTCAAATATGAACCTGTCTCGGGCGCACCTGCTAATGAAATCGAAAATGCCGTCCCCGAAGACATTAAAGAAGAGCGCTGGCATCGTCTCATGCAAGTGCAACAAGAAATTAGTGAAGAAAAGCTAGCAAAAAAAGTCGGGCAAGTGATGGATGTTATTGTTGATGACGTCGATTATGAAGAAAATATAACCATTGCTCGCTCCAAAGCAGATGCACCAGAAATTGACGGCAATGTTTTCATTCGCGATGAAAGCGACTATGAAGCAGGGGATATTGTTAAAGTCCAAATTAAAGAAGCTAGTGAATATGATCTTATCGCAGATCCTTACTAGGCTCAGTATACGATAAAAAAGATAAAAATCTTGAAAAAAACAATTTGCAAGCCTAATATTGAAATAACCAACCTGCGTGCCTATATAAAATAAGGACGGAACAAGTCCAATTTATTCCCCAGCACGTAGCTAGTATGTGTGAAATTAAAAAAGAGGCTGCCATCATGGATGCCATTGTTAAATCATCTTTAAACGACAATAATAAAAATAGACCAAGTAAAGAAGAAGCAGAAGCTGCTGTTCGTGTTTTATTAAAATATATTGGGGAAGACCCTGACCGTGAAGGCCTTCTTGATACGCCTAAACGCGTTGTAAAGTCATATAATGAACTTTACAAAGGCTATGACGAAGATCCTGAAACCCATTTAGAGCGCGTTTTTGAAGAAGTGAGTGGCTATCAAGACATTGTTCTTGTGAAAGATATTGAGTTTTTCTCCCATTGTGAACATCACATGGTGCCAATCATTGGCAAGGTACATATCGCCTATTATCCAAATCAACATGTTGTTGGTCTTTCAAAATTAGCACGTGTTGTTGATGTATTTACAAGACGCTTACAAACACAAGAAAATATGACAGCTGAAATTATCAATTCTATCGATAATATTTTAAAACCAAGGGGTGTTGCTGTTTATGTTGAAGCAGAACATATGTGCATGTCCATGCGCGGCGTAAAGAAAAGGGGCGCCTCAACAGTGACAACTTCCTTTGCTGGCATATTTAATGATAGCGAAGCTGAAAAACGTCGCTTTATGGATCTTGTTCTTTCTGCAAAATCTTGATATCGGATTATGCAAAATAAATAAGTTTCAGAGAAAGTCAGAATAATGTCCGCTAATTCGCCCCATGATCAATTTGCTTCCCGTATTAGTATTGAACAAGTAGAAGAAGGCCATGATCTTGCGCCAAAGTTTGATAGCGACGGTCTTATGCCATGCGTCACAACGGATGCAACATCAGGTGAAGTTTTGATGCTTGGCTATGTCAATGCTGAAGCTTTAACAAAATGTATTGAAACGGGCGAAGCACATTATTATAGCCGTTCACGCAAAGTCATGTGGCACAAAGGGGCGACAAGCGGCTTGATTCAAAAGATTGTTGAACTACGTATTGATGATGATCAAGATGCTGTTTGGCTTAAAGTTGATGTTTCAGGTAATGGCGCTAGCTGCCATGTGGGTTATAGGTCTTGCTTCTATCGCTCTGTTCCAACAGGCGATACACCTACACCAGAAACAAAGCTGACTTATCTTGAAGATAAAAAAGTGTTTGACCCACTTGATGTTTATGGCGATGCACCAAACCCAACAATTCTTT
>WTKA01000089.1 GCA_011524605.1 Hyphomicrobiales bacterium
GATAGTTCGTCTTACAAAACTTTGAAGACTGGTGGTTCTATAAGAACTGGGTTTAAAATTTCAGACCAGCTAACCTCTTCTTTAAATTATAACTATGATGAGACGGAAATTACTGTAACAGATACAAATGCATCTGCTGCTGTGCAAGCCGCCGCGGGTCTATCTAAAAAATCATCTGTCAGCTATGGTTTAACATATAATAGCTTAGACAGTACGGTTAACCCAACAAATGGTTTGTTCGCCAATGTAAAACAAGAAATTGCAGGTCTTGGGGGTAATATTAATTATGTCCGCACGATCGGCAGAGCTACATATTATCAGCCTATTAGTGGTAGTTTTATTGGTTTAGTCAGCGGTAAAGCAGGTCATATTGCAGGTATTAATGGTGACGATGTTAGACTGCTTGATACTTTCAAACTTGGTGGTGAGACTGTGCGTGGTTTTGAGAGCTTTGGTTTAGGTCCACGTGATTCTTCTGGTAATCAAGATGCATTAGGGGGAACAAGTTATTGGGCTGCAACTGCGGAAGTTCAATTCCCTATGCCTGTTTTGCCAAAATCCATTGGTATTAAAGGTGCTTTCTTTGCTGATGCAGGTACACTTTATGGTACTGGTGATTTAGGAAGCCTTTCTTCTGCAAATGTTATTGGTAATGATCAAACAATACGTTCTTCTGTAGGTGCTAGTTTGATTTGGTCATCGCCATTCGGGCCGTTAAGAGCCGACTTCGCTAAAGTGCTTAACAAAGAAGATGGTGACAAAGAGCAATTCTTTAAATTTGGTATTGATACAAAATTTTAAACAATATTTAAAATTGGAATTTGAAATAATAGGCTGTAATATTTTGCAGCCTTTTATTTTTATAAAAATAGGACTTATCAACAAAAATGAGATCTGTAATTTTAGACTCTAAATTGCCAATATCTATTTCAGAAATTTGCGCAACGTTTCCTAATATTAGTCTAGATGAAAGCGTTAATACGGAGATTATAATTAAAGATGCGACCCCTTTAGGAGAAGGGGTAGCTGGTTCAATTAGTTTTTTTGAAAATAAAAAATACAAAACTGAACTTCAGTCATTTCAAGGTAGTGCAGTATTTATTGAGCCCAAATTTGCTGATTTGGTGCCTGAGCATGTAATTGCTTTGAAGTGCGATCATCCTTATCATGTGTGGGGAGAGTTTTTACAGTTTTCTTTTTCTGGTCACTTAAATTTGGGTAAAGTTACAGGCCAGCCACAGCCTGCTTTTTCAAGTGTCACAATAGAAGCTGGTGTTCAAATTGGTAGAGATGTTGAAATAGGCGAAGGTAGCCATATTGGCGCCAATAGTGTGATTTGTGATGGTGTGAAGATTGGTAGAAATTGTCATATCGCAGCAAATACAACAATTATGGCAAGCTTAATTGGCGATAATGTTATTATACATAATAATTGCGGTATAGGCCAAGACGGGTTTGGTTTTGCTATGGGGGCAAAGCATACGAAAATTCCGCAAATTGGCCGTGTAATTATTCAGGATAATGTGGAAATTGGCGCGGGTACCACGATTGATCGGGGAGCAATATCCGATACAATGATTGGTGAAGGAACTAAATTAGATAATCAAGTTCAGATTGGCCACAATGTGAAAGTTGGTCGTCACTGCGTTATGGCGAGTATGGCCGCTATTTCAGGGTCAACCCAAATTGGCGACTATGCTATATTTGGAGGTCAAGTAGGTACTGTAGGCCATATTAAAATTGGCGCTCATGCTAAAATTGCCGCTCAATCGGGTATTATGAATGAGATCCCAGACGGGGAAACATGGGGTGGTACGCCAGCCACACCCTTAAAACAATTTTTTAGAGAAATTGCAGTTTTGAGAAGACTTGCAACTTCACAAAATAAAAGCTAATTCCTATTATAAGCATTAATATTACATGTAAACCATAAGAGTATGAACATGGCAGATGAAAAACAATTATCAGAATTAGAAGCAGCAGATATCCAAGAGATTATGTCTTTGCTGCCGCATCGTTATCCTTTTTTATTAATTGATAAAATTATTGAAATTGATGGTGATAATTCAGCCATAGGCATTAAAAATGTGTCTATATCTGATCACGTCTTTCAGGGGCATTTTCCTGGCAAGCCCATCTATCCGGGGGTATTGTTAGTTGAAAGTATGGCTCAAACTGCTGGTGCTATATGCGTTAAGGCACGGCAGATGGATGGGCCACCTCCCGTTGTCTATTTTATGACTGTTGATAAATGTAAATTTAGAAAACCAGTTGTTCCAGGTGACGTTGTTGAATTCCATGTCACTAAAATTCGTAGCAAAGGAGCGATTTGGAAATTTGCAGCGGTTGCTAAGGTTGATGGGCAAAAAGTGTCTGAGGCAGAAATTAGTGCGATGCTGGTTGTAGAGTAAAGGCTATCATTATGACTAATATACACCCAACTGCTATTATTGAAGATAGCGTTACACTCGGGCAGAATGTGAGTGTAGGGCCTTATTGCGTTCTCTCCGGTTCGGCGAAAATAGGGGATAATGTAAAACTGCACTCCCATGTTGTCATTGCTGGTGACACGCATATTGGCGAAGCAACTGAAATTTTCCCATTTGCTTCTATTGGGCATATTCCACAAGATTTAAAATTTCATGGGGAAGAGGCTAAGCTTAGAGTTGGTAAGAATAACCGTATTCGTGAATATGTGACTATGAATCCTGGTACTGAAGGCGGTGGATTATTCACTCATGTAGGCGATAATGGCCTGTTTATGGCTGGCGCCCATGTTGCGCATGATTGTATAATTGGCAATAACGTCATTTTTGCAAATAATGCTACAGCAGCAGGCCATTGTGAAGTTGGGGACTATGCGATCATTGGTGGTTTAGCTGGTATTCATCAATTTGTATGCGTTGGCGCCCATTCTATAATTGGTGGCATGAGTGCTGTTGAAAATGATATTATTCCGTTTGGATCAGCGATTGGTAATCGTGCTTATCTTGGTGGTCTAAATATTGTCGGTTTAAAGCGCCGTGGTTTTGACCGAGAGGCTATACATACAATGCGCAAGGCGTATCGGATGTTATTTTCTGAAGAAGGTACGTTAAAAGAACGTGTTGAAGATGTGAATGAAACATTTGCTGATCATGAAGAAGTACAGCAAATTCTCGCTTTCATCAAAAAAGATAGTCAGCGTTCCCTATGCCTGCCAAAACCTTAGATCAAATGAATGACATGCGCCTTGCCATTATATCTTGCGCGGGAGAATTACCAAAGCGATTACGTGATCAATGCATAAAAGATAATATTGAGCATTTTATCATTGCGATTAAAGGGATTTGCGATCCTGATTTAACGGCACAAGCAGATGAAGTTTTTCCTATTGGGCATTTTGCAACTGCTGTAAAACGTTTGCAGCAGTTGCAAATAACACATATTGTAATGGCAGGTCATCTCGTTAGACCCTCTTTGCTAGATATGCGTTTTGATTTATCAACTTTAAATCTCTTGAGAAAACATCGAAATGTTTTAATTGGCGGGGATGATACTGTATTATCGCGCATTTCTAATTATTTTGAAGAGGTAGGCTTTCAGGTTTTAGGGGTAACTGATATTGATCCTTCGCTATTCGCACAACAAGGTCTTATTGCGGGGCCAAAACCTTCTCAACAAGTTTTAGAGGATATTGAGTGTGGAAAAAATATTTATCATCAAATTGCATCAGCTGATATTGGTCAATCTTTTATAATGCATCAAGGCAGCGTTCTAGCCGTTGAGGCGCGAGAAGGTACTGATTTAATGATTGAGCGTATAGCAGAGTTAAAAGAAAAAGGGCGCATTCGTGGAAGGGGTAAGATTGGCGTTCTCATGAAATACCAAAAGCCCAACCAAGATATGCGCCTTGATACGCCTGTGATTGGATTGAAAACAGTTGAAAACGCTGTTGCTGCTGGATTAAGCACGATTGTTATATCAGCTGGCAATGTGATTGTCATGCAATATGATGATATTATAAGATATTGCAATGCTCAATCAATCACCCTAATTGGTGTTGATTTCGCTTAAAAAAAGCCAAGTAGGTTTGTTATGGATATTTCACAAGAAAATAAAATCTTTAAAATTGGTGTTGTTGTTGGCGAAGCTTCTGGAGATACTCTTGGTGCTGAGCTGATTCAATCTCTTGAAGAACAAGTTTCACAGGCAGTTAAATGGGTTGGTATTGCTGGTGATAAAATGGCTGATAAAGGAGTAGTTTCTCTCTTTCCATTAGAGGAAATATCCGTTATGGGTATCACGGCTGTGATCCCTAAAATACCTTTATTAATCAGGCGTATAAATCAAACAGTTGAGTATTTGGTTGAAGAGCGAGTTGATGGCGTTATTTTAATTGATAGCCCTGACTTTACGCAGCGAGTTGCTAAACAATTTCATAAAAAATGTCCTGATATACCAATAATTGGTTATGTTTCTCCTTCAGTTTGGGCATGGCGGCCTGGTCGAGCAAAAGCTATGGCGCAATATATGTCGCATTTAATGGCTCTATTACCTTTTGAACCTGAGGCACATGAAAAATTAGGTGGTCCTAAATGCACCTATGTTGGCCACCCTCTTTTAGAGAAAATTGAAGATAAAATATATGAAGAAAGACGCGATCAAAATAGTCTTTTATTACTGCCAGGCAGTCGCAAACAAGAAATCAAGAACCATTTAGAGCTCTTTAAAAATATATTAGAAATTTTAAAGGATAAGCATGCAATTAGCCCCAAAATCTTGATGCCTACTTTAGAGCGGCGCAGGCAACAAATTGAAGATTATGTTAAGAGTTGGGATTTTGATCTTCATATTACGACAGATGATGAAGCAAAATGGAAAAGCTTCAAGATATCAAATGCCGCACTTGCTGTTTCTGGTACGGTTACTTTAGAGCTAGGTGTTATGAATGTACCGACAATTGTTGTATATAAATTATCATTCATTGAGCGTGTGTTACGTTTCATGGTATCGCATTTACAATCAATTGTTCTAACAAATTTAGTGATTGGTAAAAATGTATATCCAGAATTTGTAGATTTATCTTTGGATGCCGAAGATATCGCGGATAAAATTGCGGATATATGGCATAAGGAAAGTGAATCTCGTAATAAGCAATTAGAACAACTTATTGAATTGAAGCAAATTATGGCGAATGAAATAGGTCGACCTTCTCAGCGGGCTGCTCAGTGTGTCGCGACTATTTTTGCTTTGAAATAGTATTTTTAAGATGGGTCTAGAGTGAATACAATAATGTGCTTTTTATATTATTTTATTAGCTTAGAAAATAAAAAAGCCCCTCAATGAGGGGCTTTTTTATAAAAGTTTGCTCTTAAAATTATTCAGGCAAGTTCAAGCGGATATGAAGTTCTCTTAAATGTTTTGCAGGTGCTTCTGCAGGTGCGCCCATTAAAAGATCTTCGGCTTGTTGGTTTAGCGGGAAGAGAGTAACTTCGCGCAAATTTTCTTCACCACATAAAAGCATAACAATACGGTCAACACCAGGAGCAATGCCGCCATGGGGTGGGGCGCCAAATTGTAATGCACGGAACATGCCGCCAAATTCTTCTTCTAAGACTTCTTTTCCATAGCCAGCAATGTCAAATGCCTTAACCATGATATCTGGAACGTGATTTCGAATAGCACCAGAAGAAAGTTCAATACCATTACATACAATATCATATTGATAAGCTAATATATCTAATGGGTCTTTTGTCTCTAGAGCCTCTAAGCCACCTTGCGGCATAGAAAATGGATTGTGAGAAAAATCAACCTTTTTCTCTTCCTCATTATATTCATACATGGGGAAGTCAACAATCCAGCAGAATTCAAATTTATTTTCATCAATCAGTTCTAATTCAGTGCCAACGCGCGTACGAGCTGCACCTGCAAAGCTCACAAATTTCTGTGGCAAGCCACAAGCAAAGAAAACCGCATCGCCATCTTTTAGGCCAAGCTGATCACGAATAGCAAGTGTGCGTTCTTCGCCAATATTTTTTGCGATAGGTCCTGAGCCTTGCCCTTCTTTGAAGAAGATATAGCCAAGACCGGGTTGGCCTTCGCCTTGCGCCCAAGAATTCATACGGTCGCAAAAAGCGCGAGAGCCACCAGTTGGTGCTGGGATTGCCCAAACTGCAACTTTTGGATCAGAAGCGATTTGATTTGCAAATATTTTGAAACCTGAACCTGCAAAATGTTCTGTAACGTCTTGCATTTCAATCGGGTTTCTTAAATCAGGCTTATCAGAACCATATTTGCTCATGGATTCTTTATAGGGAATGCGCGGGAAAGTTTGGGTGACTTCACGACCGCCACCAAATTCTTCAAACACTTCTTTTAACATCGGCTCAACAGCGTTAAAAATATCTTCCTGCTCTACAAAACTCATTTCAATATCAAGCTGGTAGAATTCACCAGGAGAGCGATCAGCACGGGCATCTTCATCTCTAAAGCATGGCGCAATTTGGAAATATTTATCAAAACCTGCAATCATTAACAATTGCTTGAACTGTTGAGGTGCTTGTGGAAGAGCATAAAATTTACCAGGATGCACGCGGCTCGGCACAAGAAAATCGCGAGCGCCTTCAGGACTTGATGCTGTTAATATGGGGGTTTGAAATTCTTTAAACCCTTGGTCAATCATACGGCGGCGTAGACTAGCAATAATATCAGAGCGCATAACAATATTATTGTGGATACGTTCGCGGCGTAAATCTAAGAAGCGGTATTTTAAACGCGTATCTTCAGGATAATCTTGATCACCAAAAACAGGTAAAGGCAATTCATTAGCACTGTTTAGAATTTCCGCATCACGAATGAAAATTTCAATTTCACCTGTTGCGATTTCTTTATTCACAGTTTCTTCAGAGCGAGCAACCACGTCCCCTTTAAGACAAACAACCCATTCGGCGCGCAATTTTTCTATGGTAGAAAAAGCAGGGCTATCTGGATCAACAACACATTGTGTTAGGCCATAATGGTCTCGTAAGTCGACAAATAGCAAGCCGCCATGATCTCTTACCCTATGAACCCAACCCGAAAGAGTAACTGTTTCACCTACATTTTGAGCTGTTAATGCGCCGCAATTATGCGATCTAAATTTATTCATTTTTACGTCCCAAATTGAATCATTTGAATTTTATTGCACAAGCACATGAATACAAGGACTTGTCAAGTCGCTGACATAAGGTTACCCCTATTTGAGTGAAAGTTTATAGTTTAGAATCGGTAAATATGACTGTTATAACGGATACAAAGACTTTAAATGCATTTATTGATCGTGCCAGAAGTGCTGATTTCATCACGGTTGATACAGAGTTTTTGCGTGAAAAAACCTATTGGCCAAAGCTATGTTTGGTGCAAGTGGCTACAGATGATGAGGCCGTTGCTATTGATCCTCTAGCGGATGGCATTGATCTTTATCAGCTTTATGATCTTTTGGCGGATGAGAATATTTTAAAAGTAGTTCATTCAGGGCGCCAGGATCTTGAGATCTTTTGGCATGAAGGGGGCATTATTCCAAAACCGCTTTTTGACTCTCAAATTGCTGCCATGGTATGTGGTTATGGTGATAGCGTGGGCTATGAAACGCTTGTGCGTAAAATTACGAAGCAAAAAATTGATAAATCATCACGCTTTAGCGATTGGACGAATAGGCCTTTAACCGCTAAACAAATTGCCTATGCCCTCTCTGATGTTACCCATTTAAGGGATATTTATCGTTCTTTATCAAAGGCTTTAGACGAGAATAACCGCACGGAATGGATGCAAGAAGAGCTATCAATTTTAATGAATCCAAGAACTTATAATGCTGATAGCAGCCTGTCTTGGAAGCGCTTAAAATATCGCCCTAGAAATATGAAAGAGCAAACAAGGCTTGAACGCCTTGCATCTTGGCGGGAGGAAACCGCTAAAAGTCAAAATGTCCCTAGGGGCCGAGTTGTAAGAGATGATGCTTTAGGCGCTATTATTTCAGCTAATCCATCGACATATAATGAATTAATGTCGCAACGGGGTATCAAAGGCAATTTACCTTCTAAATATGCGAATATGATCTTAGAAGAGTTAGAAGCCGTTAATCAACTCTCAGAAGATCAGCTATCGCCTTTGCCCTCCCGTAAACAAGCACCAGACAATCAAGTGCCAGCAACAGATCTTATCCGCGTTGCGTTAAAACAAGTGGCAGATGAGCTTGGCGTTGCTTCTCGATTAATTGCTAATTCAGATGATTTAGATAGCTTCGTACGTAATCATGATATTCATAGTTTGCCGATGATGAATGG
>WTKA01000002.1 GCA_011524605.1 Hyphomicrobiales bacterium
TCAATGCTTCTATCTCTGGCTGCCCTTGCAGCTTTTTCAACGAGTTTTTCAAGATGCTGTTCATTCATAAACATCTCTAATGCTGCCTGTGTTGTGCCATTTGGGCTGGTTACATTTTCTCTTAGCTTTGAAGGGCTTTCATCACTTGCACTCGCAAGGCTAGCGGCGCCATATACTGTTTGCAAAGCCATCAACCTGCTCATTTCAAGGGGCAAGCCTAGCTCAACAGCTGCTTTTTCAAGTACTTCAATAAAATGAAAAACATAAGCAGGCCCCGATCCAGAAATTGCAGTAACAGCATCCATTTGGTCTTCATAATCTAGCCAAATATTTTTACCCGAACAGTCGAGCAGCTGATCAATCAACTGCTGGTCTTGTTCAGATATTTGCTCATTGCCAATAGAAGCCATCATGCCCTGCCCCACAGCAGCAGGCGTATTTGGCATCGTTCTTATTATTTTATATGGATTACCTCCAAGAGCTTTCGAAATAGCATTTAGCTTAACACCAGCTGCGACAGATAGAAAAATACTGCTCTTAAATTGCTTATAGTCAAGAACAATATTTTCAATTATATTTGGCTTAACTGCTAAAATAATAATATCTGGCGCTAATGTTACAGGTAAGCTATCTCTTGTCTCATAAACAATAACGCTGGCAAGGTTGCGCGCCCTATTTTGCAGATCTTTATTCGGTTCGACAATATGATATGACCAATCGGGAAATGCCTTTACCCAGCCTTGTAACATTGCAAAGCCCATATTTCCGCATCCGACTAAAACAATATGCATCTTATTCTCAATTCATTCTTTTTTTGCAAAATTAATTGGCAAGCTAAATGTCAGTTTTTTTCGATTCAACTGATCAGGTAAGGCTGCAAATGGTGACGCCTTATTTATCGTTTCTAATGCAGCTTTGTCCAATACGTCATGGCCTGAAGACTGTATAATTTCTAGATTTTCTACTTGACCATTCGATTTTACAGTAAAGCGTACAATAACCCTACCCTCAAGCTCTTGTTCTTTTGCTTCTTCTGGATAAAATTGAGCAGCCGTTAGGGCGCGGTAAAGATCACCCATAAATTGGTTCACTGCTAATTGCACTGGATCAATGTCTATACGTTTCTTGCTAGCTTCATAACTTTGCTCATCGTCTGGCGATTGCTCTTCTAAGGTTTCTAACTTATCTTGACTATCTTGTGGTTTAATCGATTTTCCTGATTGAGCTGATAAATTTTGCTTTTCAGAGATTGTTGATAGGGTTGGGATTTCAATCTCTTTTTTTGCTTCAGAAGTAATATCTTGGCTGATATCATTTAAAATTTTTGTTGTGATTTTCACACTTTGCAATGCTTTAATACGTTCAGCATTAAGCTGTTTTGGCGATACTTGCTGGCCAATACTACCTTGTTCTAAGCTTAAAACTAAAATATTTCTTTGATCCTCAAGCACATCTGCTTTATTCTGTTTAACAACCCCATCGCGCTTAACATTAGACAAGCTGCCCGCTGATTTTGTTGTCAACAAGCCCTTGCCAGTATCCCCTGATAAAGTCTTTATATCACCTTGGGTTAAAACAATTTTTTTTGTCTCATTCTCTAAAATACGAATATTTTCAGGCAACTCAATAGACTTATAAAAATCATTTTCATCTTGCGCTTTGATAGGGGCAGGCTGTTGAGCAGATTGGCTTTTGGCTGATAAAGTTTTATTTTGAGGCTTCAATGAGGCTGCTTTATCTTTCTCAGATTGCTGGTGTGAAGCTAATGTTACTTTGTTGATAGTATTTTGATTACTTCCATTAGAAATGCGCATTGTTTGGCTTTCTAAAGTGCGCAAAGTCAGTGTTGTTTTGCTTTGCTTTTGAACGGGCGTTGCTTGTGTTTGTGCAATTGCAGTTATTTTATTTTGAGAGAGAAGCAAAGAAGATCGTGTTGTTGTTTTCAATTGCGCACTATTAGAAGTAAGAATTTGGTTTTGGTTGTCACTTGATAATGCCTTAGGCGATTGCTCTCCTTCATTTATCGACACTTGTTTTGGTACTAATATCTTTGCTATATCAGTATCTGTAAAAACTTCTCCATTTTGCCTTTCTTGCATCGCTACATCTCTAACGCTAAGCTTTTCATCTATTGTGCTCACATTATTAAATTGCTTAGTTTTTGCGCTTGTTACAACCTCATTACCTATAGGGCTAAGCGTTTCTTTTTGCTCTATGCTATTGTGCCTTTCAGGCTGAGCTATTGCATAAGCAGCTGCATTTGAAAGATCTAACGCAGCTATTTTAGGCTGTTCAAAGGCCTGACTAGCAGCTTTTTCGGCATCAAGGGGGTTAAATTCTGTAACTGTCTTTTGTGCTGCTAAAGTATTTTTTTGATTTTGATCAAGCGACTGAAAAATTTCGTCACTAAGCTGAATACTCATTTCTTCTACTTCAGAAGGGCTTTCCTCGCCCCCAAAGCTAATAAAAGCTAGCAATGCGACATGAAAAAATAAAGAACCAAGTAAGGCAAGTAAGGATTTATAAGACCGCTTTTTCATGAGCCATCCACTTGCGTTATTACCTGAATATCCTCAGCCCCTTTCTGGCGAAGGCTAGCCACTAAATTCAGTAATATTTGTGCATTCAGGTTTTTATCAGCAATTATTTCAATGATTTTCGCTTCCTCTCCTTTTTCGGACAGTCTTTTAAGCAAAAACTCATCTACACTGACAGGATTATCTTGAAAAAATAACAGGCCCTCTTTAGAAATAACCAAACTATCAGGAAATGCTGTTGCCTCTGCATTTTTTGCCAATGCGAGCTCAATATCACTTTGTAATGGCGGTGAAATATTGCCAGCGACCAAAAAGAAAATAAGCATTAGAAATACAATATTGATCAAAGGAATTGTACTATCATAATGCTTTTTTTGTGCTGGCCGATCTAATTTCATCAAATTTCTTTCAAAATATCGCTTTGTCAACAATCATTGGCTTATGGTAACTTTAAATTTCGTCTCTTGCTTGATCAACTCTAAGGCATCCACAAGGCCTTGTGTTTTCAAATCTGCTGCTACGACCAGCAAAAGTGTTTGCGCCCCTTTTTTACTAAAATCCTGTAAAGCTGAAATTGCATTCATTTGCGTGTAGTTTACGCCATTCACATTCCATTGATCTTGGCTAACACGGACAAATACTTGCGGCAAACTCTGGCTTTGCGTTGTACCGCTCCCTTTTTTTGATAATTCTACTTTCGAATATTTTGTAAAGGTTGAAGATAAAATAAAAAAAAGTAGTAATAAAAAGATCACATCGATCAAAGATGTTAAAGAGAGCTTTCGTGATCGGTAAGTTGTGACTTCAAGCTGCATATTTCTCCCCCAGCTCTAATCATTAAATAGATTATTGAACATCTTAACTTGCTTTTGCTGGTGGCTTTCTTTGTTTAAGGATTGCCTCAGTTGAAACTTCAATAATTATTTTTTCAGATTCAACCTTAGTTTCCAACCATGTCACAAATAAAGACACTGGAATGGCCACAGCCAGTCCAACTGCCGTCGTTAATAATGCAACCCAAATACCGCCAGCAAGCTGCGAGGGATCAACAGCACGCCCCGCATTTTGTAATGTTTGAAAGGCTTCAATCATACCAATCACCGTACCAAACAAGCCTATTAGAGGCGCAACTTGCGCCATAGCATCTAATGTTTTAAATCCGCGCTGTAAATTATGAAATTCTGACTTAGCAGTTGACATGAGTGACGCTTCAATTTCAGCTCTACTGCCACTTTTATTATATTTTTTCTGCATAGCTTCTTTGACAATGATAGAAGCGGCACTTTTTTTATTAGTAAGTTCGACAATGGCTCCTTCAAAGTCTCCATTAAACCATCTTAGTAAGGCCTCATCGATATCTTTACTACTTCCAATTTTACAGCGCATAAATTGAGCCGTTTTTAAAATCATAATCGTCAGAGCAACACATGAAAGCATCAACAAGATGATAACAACAGGACCACCAAGGCTTAAAAATTCTAAAATATTATTGAATAATATCACTTAGATATCCACTTCGCAATTAGCCGTTAAAGCCTGTCTCTACACGAGATTTAGCATTTAAAAATTCACTACAACTAGCGCTATCTATGCCTTGCCCTTCACATGTAGGGATATCATTGACTAAAATTTGGCCTATATTTGAGCATTGTGTTTCAGGTAGATTAAACTGTCTAACCTTTAGCTTATTTTGCTTAAACCCATTGAAGTCTAATACAATAAGCTGATCAACAAAATTATTTTGGTCAAAAAACACCATTTCAAAGCTTGTGTTATCAAGATCAACACCAAGACGATTCTCTACAAGAAAAGAAATGAGGCATCCCTCTTCAGTCGCTTGCAAATTATTCAGCTCAACCATAAAGCTCGGTGCTTCTTGCTCAGCTTCTTGAGCAAAAGCTGAATAACCACTTAAACACATAAGGCATAATAGCAATACAGATTTTTTTATAAACTGGATCATGCGTGACATTTCTCTCTCCTCAGATGCTTTATTAAAAGCAAAATATTTTTCCCTAGCTATTATGAGTTAATTATAAAGAAATGCCAGCATTTTTATGGCAGTTTATATTTATTTTAATCCTTAAGCGCGTTTTCTACGTATATTTAGTTCAAAACAGCCTCTCTTGATGAGGCGAATGGACATTATACTGAAAATAGAGAGCATTTATATGACTGATAAAGTTGGAATCATGTGGTTTCGTGATGATTTAAGGTTAGAAGATAATCCAGCTTTACATTATTTGTGCGAAACTTGCTCTTCTTTAGTTTTAATCACAAATCCTAAAAGCGCCGAAGACCGTCGTTCTTTAGGTTCTGCTTCAAAACTTTGGCTGCATCAATCTTTGCATAGCCTTGATAAAAATCTTAACGCGCTTGGCCATCACATAACTTATTTCTCACAAGACCCTGAAACTTTTCTTGAAACCTTATGCGCGCAATTTCCAGAGGCTATATTTGCTTGGAATAGACGTTATGACCCTGTGTCCATTCAATATGACACCAAAGTTAAAGAAATGCTCCAAAATAATGGGGCGACGGCAAAATCATTTAACGGAGCGCTTTTATGTGAGCCATGGTCTGTTGAAACAAAAACAGGTGGTTTTTTCAAAGTTTATACCCCTTTTAAAAAAGCGCTGATCGCACAACAAGTAATTGATGAGCCCCTTGGCAT
The DNA here is from genome assembly GCA_011524605.1 of Hyphomicrobiales bacterium. GTDB lineage: Bacteria > Pseudomonadota > Alphaproteobacteria > Rhizobiales > WTKA01 > WTKA01. The sequence goes on from WTKA01000002.1 coordinate 5,212, forward strand.
AGCGCCAATTGAAATATTAAAGCCAATAGATGTTGGTAATAATGAGAAGCTAGAGGATTTTGACCTATTACCGACTAAACCTGATTGGTCGCCTTCCTTAAAAGCCTTTTGGCAATTTGGAGAAAAAGCCGCCCATGATCGCTTAAATATCTTTATTGAACAGAATATTGATGATTATGCTAAAGGACGTGATTTTCCCGATCGTACAAAGACATCTTTTCTTTCTCCCCATTTAAGATTTGGTGAAATTTCCCCACGTCAAATTTGGCATAAAGTTGAGTTTGAAAAAAACAATCAGAATATAGACGAAAAAAACGCTGATAAATATTTATCAGAGATCATCTGGCGTGAGTTTGCCTATCACCTGCTTTATCATACGCCTAACCTTTCCCAGAAAAATTTTGCACCTAAATTTAACGTCCTTGAATGGCGGAAAGATGAAGACCAGCTTGAATTATGGCAAAAGGGGCTGACAGGCTATCCAATCATAGATGCGGGCATGCGCCAACTATGGCAAACGGGATGGATGCATAATCGCGTCCGCATGATTGTGGCTTCTTTTTTATCAAAACATTTGCTTATAGATTGGCGCGAAGGGGAAAAATGGTTTTGGGATACGCTTGTTGACGCCTGCCCTGCCAATAATCCTGCTAGTTGGCAATGGGTTGCGGGCACTGGTGCGGATGCGGCTCCCTATTTCAGAGTTTTCAATCCAATCATACAAGGTGAAAAATTTGACCCTGAAGGGGAATATGTCAAAAAATGGTGCCCAGAACTTACAAAACTTTCTCCCAAATATATACATAAACCATGGACAGTACCGCAACTTTTGCTAAAAGAATGTGATATAATACTTGGTGTCACCTACCCTCACCCCATCATTGAACATACCCATGGGCGAACCAGAGCGTTAGAAGCTTTTCAGGCCATAAAGGAATATACATCATGAAAATTGCAATCATTGGAACTGGAATTGCAGGCAACGCTGCGGCTTGGGTATTAAATCAATCCCATGATATCACTGTATATGAAAAAGAACCCCGCCCTGGCGGTCATGCCCACACTGTTGATATTGAAATAGAGGGGCAGACAATCACCGTTGATACGGGCTTTATTGTGATGAACCATCGTAACTATCCCCATTTCAAAAAATTATTAGAGCATATTAACGTCCCAACTGAGCCAAGCGATATGAGCTTTTCTGTGTCTCGCGATCAAGGTAAATTTGAATGGTCAAGCAAGGGGCTAAAAGGCCTATTCGCCTCTTCTAAAAACTTAATAAATCCAACATTTTACCGCATGCTTTTTGATGTCGTAAAATTTTATGCAATCGCAGAGAAAGACCTCGAAAAAGGCGTTTTACAAGAATTAAGCTTAGGTGATTATCTCAAAAAGCGCAATTTTAGTGATGCTTTCCGTGATAATTTTCTTCTGCCCATGGGCGCTGCGATCTGGTCAACCCCAAACGAGGCCATGCTAGAATTTCCAGCGCAAAGCTTTATGACATTTTTCAAAAATCATGGCCTTTCTTCCACCAACAAGCCCAAATGGCGCACGGTGACAGGCGGCAGCCGCAGCTATGTTCAACGCCTAACGCAAGATTACGCGGACAAAATTAAATATGAGAGCGAAGTCATTTCAGTTGCACCTAAGAATAATCAAGTAGAGGTTAAAACAAGCGATGGGAAGAGTGCTCTTTATGATCATGTAATTATGGCATGTCATAGCGATCAATCGGCAAAACTATTGCAAGACACTGATCTAAAATCTAAGGATATATTGGCAAATATTCGCTATAAAGAAAATAGTGTTTATCTGCATAGTGATGAGCGCTTTATGCCAAAAAATAAAAATGCATGGACATCTTGGAACTATCTCCATGATCAAAGTGATGACACAATCGCCCTCACCTATTGGATGAATTTATTGCAAAACATTGAGAGCGCAAAGCCTGTTTTAGTCACACTCAACCCTGACAACGAGCCTGACCCCAGTCTTACCTATGGTACTTATAGCTATACTCACCCTCAATTTAATGCTGCTGCTATAAAAGCCCAAAGCGATATTCAAAATGAACAAGGTGTTAGCAATATCTGGTATTGCGGCGCTTGGATGAAATATGGCTTCCATGAAGATGGCTTAGCCTCTACGGTTAGTGTATTAGAAAAGATAGGAATAGCTATTCCTTGGGCAAGTGATCAATCATAAAAAGGCTAATCATGACTGATTTGCAAAATGGAAAAATATATACAGGCAAAGTCATGCATATGCGTATGCAGCCCTTTGAACATCGCTTTACCTATAAAGTTTTTTCATTTCTATTTGACTTGGATAATATCAATCAAAACCCTAAAACTTCAAAGCTTCTGGGCTATAATCAGTTTAACCTGATGAGTTTTTATGAAAAAGATCATATCCCAAAAGATTTGAAGTTTAAAACAACGCGCGAATATATTGATCACCTATTGGAAAAAGCAAATCTAGAAAAGGCAGGTAAAATCTACCTTCTTTGCTATCCGCGTTTTTTAGGCTTTGTGTTCAATCCTATCTCTATTTATTATTGCATGGATGAGAACAACCAAATTATTTGCATGATTTATGAGGTGCGCAATACTTTTAAAGAGCGACATACCTATGTTGAGCCTGTTTTAGAAACCCAGCGCGTAGGATCAGAAATTCGCCAAGCAAGAGAAAAACTGTTCCACGTTTCTCCCTTTATGAATATGGATCAATGCTATCATTTTCGTGTAACAAAGCCGAGCGAAAAACTAACTTTCAGAATTTTTCAGACGCAAGACGAGCAGCCTAGTCTCAGCGCAACTTTTTCTGCAAAAGCCATGCCGATAACGACATGGAATACGCTAAAGGCAGCAGTCAAAACACCTTTTTTAACAATCAAAGTCGTCGCTTCCATTCATTATGAAGCGCTAAAAATTTGGATTAAAGGCGGTAAATATCATAAGCCCGAAAAACCTGAACAAATGCACAGCCTCAAAGGCGATTTTTTTGATTGATGTTCT
>WTKA01000004.1 GCA_011524605.1 Hyphomicrobiales bacterium
TACGTGAAGCACTTGAGAGCCTTGAAGCTGATTATGACTTCCTTCTTGCTGGTGACGTATTTACAAAAGACCAGATTGACGCTTACATTGAGCTGAAAATGGAAGAGGTTATTCGCTTTGAGCACACGCCTCACCCTGTTGAGTTTGACATGTATTATTCTGTATAATTTTATTTTTAAAGTTAAATAGAATTATAAAAAACATCCCGTTTCAAAGAGATTTGAGGCGGGATTTTTTATTGTCTTCTTAAATTAAAATTAATGGCATTAAAAAGACACATTATTATATTTAGTAATAATTTTTGAGTATTGAGTATTTAATCGGAAGCAAAACAACTAATCTATCAAACAGAAACGGTCGTTTATGCAAGTATTCTTCATTGATTTGATATGAAAGGTGAGGCTCTAATAATAGGCAGAAATTATTATATAATGATCAAAACAGTAAAATATTCTTTTCTTTCTCTTGTTGCTTTGCCAATTATATATTTAATTATTGCTGGCGTCGCTGCAGTAATTCATTTTCCCATTAAAGATGACAATAATCCAAAAAACCATGTTATATATGTATATTCAAATGGCTTTCATACAGATATAATTCTTCCCATAAGTCATGGCTATGTTCGTAAAAATTTAGCGCCGATTTTAAATGATTTTCCCGCTTCTCTTAAGCCAATTGAGTATATTGCAATTGGCTGGGGATCAAAGGCAGCCTATACGAGTATGGTTGATATTACTGATTTGCCTGCTAAAACAATATTTAAGGCGATTATGGGAGATGAAACAGTCTTTCATATCACGCCAATAAGAAGACAGATTGATTTGATTTCAAATCATACTTATGCGTTTGAAGTTAGTGAGGCAGGGCTAAAGCGACTGGTAAATTTTATCGCAAAAGACATCTATCTTGACCCGTCAGGGCAGGCTGTATTATTGCATGGGATTAGCCAAGGGTATGGCGATGTCTATTTTAAAGCGAAGGGCACATATTGGCCGCTTGTAACATGCAATGTATGGACGGGCAGGGCATTGCGACAGGCGGGTGTGCAAATAGGCGTATGGACACCTTTTGCACAGTCTATTACATTTTCTCAAAAACCTATGATATAAAATAAGCTTTATTGATATGCAATCATTAAAGCTTAATATTAGCCGCCAATAGCGCTCTCAATGGCTGTTATTGCTTCTGCAGCTTTTGAAACATCCGCGCCAGCACCCTGAGCCATATCAGGGCGACCGCCGCCTTTTCCAGAGCCCATCACTTCGCCACCGATTTTTACAAGCTCAACCGCATTATATTTATCCGTAAGATCTGAGGTCAGCGCAACAACAATGCCAGCCTTATCGCCATCTTCATTAATGCCAACAAAGGCAACGATACCACTTTCAATCTGTTGTTTCGCACTATCAGCCATTGGGCGTAGCGATTTTAAATCAACGCCTTCTATGACGCGTGCCATCACTTTGATACCATTAATCTCTTTGATTGCATCTCCACCGGAAGCACCGCCCATAGCCAGCTTTTGCTTTGCTTCGCTAAGCTCTTTTTCTAATTTCTTACGTTCGTCAGAGAGTTGACGCACACGCTCTAAAACCTGATCTGGTGTAGATTTGAAATCTTGCGCCAGTGAAGAGATTTGCTGTGATCTTTGATTAAGAAAATGACGAGCAGCATCGCCTGTTAGTGCTTCAACACGGCGAACGCCAGATGAAACTGCTGTTTCATTGATAAGTGTAATCAAGCCAATTTCACCAGTATTTTTAACATGAGTACCGCCACAGAGCTCTAGAGAGAAAGTTGAGCCATCTAAATTATTACCCATGCCAACAACACGAACTTCGTCGCCATATTTTTCACCAAATTGGGCTTGTGCACCGAGCGCCCTTGCTTCATCAACACCCATTAATTTTGTACTGACTTCCGTATTCTGTGTTACCATTTGATTGGCCAAATCTTCCGCTTTGCCTAGAGTATCCAGATCAACAGCGGTTGGTTGTGCAAAATCAAAGCGCAAACGATCCGCTTCCACTAATGAACCTCTTTGTACGACATGATCGCCAAGGTGGACGCGAAGCGCTTCATGAATAAGATGGGTTGCTGAGTGATTAGCACGAAGCTTTTGGCGGCGCTCTATATCAATTTTTAAATCGCAATTTTGCTCAACTTCGATGCTGCCTTCTTCAACTTTTGCAACATGGGAAAAAAGAGCGCCAAGTTTTTTCTGAGTGTCTGTAACAACAACTTTAGCATTAGGCGTTGTCAGAAGGCCATAGTCACCCTGTTGCCCGCCTGATTCAGCATAAAAAGGCGTCTGATTCGTAATAATTTGAACTTGGTCGCCTTTTTGAGCAAGGTCGACACTCTCGCCATCTTTGATAATAGCAACAATTTTTGCTTCTGCCTCATGATTGTCATAGCCTAAAAATTCGGTATTGCCATGATTATCTTGAATATCATACCAGATTTCTTCTGTTGCGCTATCGCCAGAGCCTTTCCACGCAGCACGAGCAGCTTCTTTTTGTTTTGCCATAGCAGCATCAAAACCAGCTTCATCAACTGAAATATTACGGGCACGTAAAGCTTCTTGCGTAAGGTCTCTTGGGAAGCCATATGTATCATATAGCTTGAAGGCAGCTTCCCCTGAGAGAATATCTCCTGGCTTTAATGAAGCGCTTTCTTCTTCTAAAATAGCAAGACCGCGAGACAGTGTCTTTCTAAAGCGAATTTCTTCTTGTTCTAAAGTTGTTGTGATAAGCGACCCTGTTTTGATAATTTCAGGGAAAGCTTGCCCCATTTGATTTTGCAAACTAGGCACGAGACGATGCATCAGCGGGTCTTTTGCTCCTAAAATATGCGCATGGCGCATGGCACGACGCATAATGCGGCGCAATACATAGCCACGCCCTTCATTAGAGGGCAAGACGCCATCAGCGATTAGAAAAGCAGAAGCGCGCAAGTGATCAGCTATGATGCGGTGGCTAAAATCCGCATCGCCTTCATTTTTAACGCCTGTTTCTTCAACAGAAGCAGCAATCAGAGCTTGAAATAAATCGGTTTTATAATTGTCATGGGTACCTTGTAGAACAGCTGAAATACGCTCAAGCCCCATGCCAGTATCAATAGAAGGGCGTGGTAGGTCTAAACGCGTATTGGCATCTTGTTGTTCATATTGCATGAAAACGAGGTTCCAAATTTCAATGAAACGATCACCATCTTCATCTGGTGAACCTGGAGGGCCACCTGGAATGTGGTCGCCATGATCATAGAATATTTCACTACAAGGACCACAAGGGCCTGTATCACCCATTGCCCAAAAATTATCACTAGTTGCAATGCGGATGATTTTTTCATCAGGAAGACCTGCAATTTTCTTCCATAAGTCAAAAGCTTCATCATCCGTGTGGTAAACCGTAACGAGGAGTTTTTCTTTGGGAAGGCCAAATTCTTTCGTTACCAAGCTCCAAGCCATTTCAATGGCATGGGCTTTGAAATAATCGCCAAAAGAAAAATTACCTAACATCTCGAAAAAGGTGTGGTGGCGTGCCGTATAGCCCACATTATCAAGATCATTATGTTTGCCGCCTGCACGAACACATTTTTGCGATGTTACAGCGCGGCTATAATCTCTGACTTCTTGGCCTGTGAAAGTATTTTTAAATTGCACCATGCCAGCAGTGGTGAACATTAAACTTGGATCATTGAGCGGCACAAGCGGGCTTGAACTGACCATCTCATGACCATCAGCTGCAAAATAATTTAAAAATGTAGAGCGAATATCTGACAGCTTAGCCATGGAAAAAACCTTAATTCATACTTTGTTTACAAACTTTTCAAGCTTTTTAGCTCTCAAAACAAAATATGTCTATGGAATTTCACTTTTTTTATTGTTTTAAGAGATTAAATTTTCAGCGATTGAATTAAAATATCTGCTTTTATCCTATTAAAAGACATTTTAGCCGAAATAATTAGGGTAGCCTCTAAATTTTGATAAGGGATTCAATAATCAGCTAATCCTAATAAAAAAACTATGATGTAAGCGCTTTTTTAATGAGGGTAGAGGCAGAACCAAAATCAATTTGCCCTGCATATTTACTTTTTAAAGTCCCCATAACCTTGCCCATGTCTTTAATGGATTCTGCTTCAACATCTTTAATAATCACCTGAATAGCGTTTAATGTTTGCTCTTCTGTCAGTTTTTGGGGTAAAAAAGTTTCAATAATGCCAATTTCTTCACGTTCTTGATCTGCTAATTCACAACGTCCGCCTTCTTCATAGAGCTTTGCTGATTCGACACGCTGTTTGACCATTTTTTGCAAAAGCTGTAAAATTTCCTGTTCAGATATAGCTTCTTTGCCTTCAGCGCGAGCAGCAATATCACGGTCTTTAATTGCTGCATTAATAAGACGAATCGTACTTAAACGACGGCTGTCTTTAGCTTTCATAGCAGCTTTCATTGATTCAATAAGATGATCACGCATGATAATATGCTCCAAATTTCTAAGGCTTAGCCTCTATTTGAGACTTGAGAGGCTATTCGTCAAGATCATAATGGCGTATTTTAGTAAATAGTCCGCTATAATGCCCATAATTTAAGGTGTAAATAAAGCCGAAGTTTCAATAAAGAAAAAATATAATCAAAACACATATTGACGCTTTGCGTTAGGAGCATTAGAGATTTAAAAAATATTATTAATCAAGGTGGTCTGATGTCAACTTCTCACTCTGCGTGGCAAACACGCCCAAAAACTGCATGTCTGGTTTTCGCTGATGGTACGGTTATTTATGGTTATGGTGTGGGGAGTGTTGGTGAAGCTTTAGGTGAAATTTGCTTTAATACATCCATCACAGGCTATCAGGAGATTTTGACAGATCCTTCTTATGCTGGACAGATTATTGCTTTCACATTCCCTCATGTTGGTAATGTTGGTACGAATGGTGAAGATATTGAAACTGTGAATATGGCGGGCACATCAGGCGTGCGTGGTTGTATTTTAAAAGCTGATATCACAGAGCCATCAAACTATCGCAATGAAAAGCATTTAGATGCTTGGCTAAAATCTCGTGATATTATTGGTATAAGCGGAATAGATACGCGTTCTTTAACGGGTGAAATTCGGGATAAGGGCTTTATCAATGCTGTCATTGCTCACAATGAAAAAGGTGAGTTTGACCTTGAAGCATTAAAAGCAAAAGCTGCTGCATGGGATGGCCTTGAGGGCGCTGATTTAGCAAAAGAAGTGACTTGCACTCAAAGTTATAAATGGGATGAAAAAGTTTGGGAATGGGATAAAGGCTTTGCGAAGCAAGAACATCCAAACTATAAAGTTGTGGCCATAGATTATGGTGCAAAGCGCAATATTCTGCGTTGCCTAGCAACGGCGGGATGTGATGTGAAAGTTGTGCCTGCTAATACGCCAGCAAAAGATATATTAGCTGAAAATCCTGATGGGGTTTTCTTATCTAACGGCCCTGGTGATCCGGCAGCTACAGGCGAATATGCTGTTGCTATTGTTAAAGAAATTTTAGAACATAATATTCCTGTTTTTGGTATTTGTTTAGGCCATCAAATTTTATCACTCGCTTGTGGAGCAAAAACAGTTAAAATGCACCAAGGCCATCATGGTGCAAATCACCCTGTGAAAGATTTAACGACAGGAAAAGTTGAAATCACTTCAATGAATCACGGCTTTGCGGTTGATGAAGCATCTTTACCTGAGACATTAGAGCAAACCCATGTTTCACTCTTTGATGGCACAAATTGCGGTATTATGCATAAAGAAAAGCCTGCTTTTTCTGTACAATATCACCCTGAAGCCTCGCCAGGGCCGCAAGATAGCTATTATCTGTTCAAGCGCTTTGTCCATCTTATGCAAAGTCAGCCTGCTTAGAACAATATTTATATTAAACATCATAGCAAAACCAAATAAGTCTGCCGAATATAAAGGCAGATTTATTGTTTTCGTGGCTTATCGAATAGTAAAAAGATTATGATTAATTGACTTTTCATAATAAATAGGTCAAATCATTGTCTAGTGAATAATTAGTTTAAATTAGCATCACAAATGAATTAACTTAATAGTGGAATGCATAGGTAATGACAGAAGAAACCATTCGGTTTGATGATTTAGGTTTAAGTGAAAATGTATCTAAATCAATTAAACATGCAGGATATGAAAATCCTACAGAAATACAAGCAAAAGCTATTCCACTTGTTTTGCAGCATAGAGATATTATTGGCATTGCCCAAACAGGGACAGGCAAAACAGCTTCTTTCACTCTGCCTATGATCCATCGTTTGGAAAAGGGTCGCGCACGGGCGCGCATGCCAAGAAGTTTGATCTTAGAGCCAACGAGAGAGCTTGCAGCTCAGGTTGCCGATTCATTTGAAAAATATGGAAAAAATTCAAACCTAGATCTTGCATTACTCATCGGCGGCGTTGCTATGGATGAGCAGGAGCAAAAGCTAAATCGAGGTGTTGATGTTTTAATCGCGACGCCTGGTCGCTTGCTAGACCATTTTGAACGTGGGCGTGTTCTGCTAAATTCAGTTGATATTTTAGTTATTGATGAAGCAGATCGCATGCTAGATATGGGTTTCATTCCTGATATTGAAAAAATTTGTAGTTTGTTGCCATTCACGCGTCAAAACCTTCTATTCTCTGCTACCATGCACAAGGATGTTGAAAATTTTGTGAATAAAATGGTGCCAACAGCAACGCAAATTAGTGTTGCAAAGCAGGCAACAACATCTAAAAATATTGAACAAATTTTTGTTGGTGTGCCACGTGACTTCAAACAAAAGCGTGAGATTCTTCGTAAAGTCATTGAAGAGCAAAATGAAATCAATAATGCAATATTATTCTGCAATCGCAAAAAAGATGTGGCTATCTTAGCGCGCTCTTTGCAAAAACATGGCTATAAAGCCGCTGCTTTGCATGGGGATATGCCTCAATCAGAGCGGTTAGAAGTGTTAGAAAAATTTAAGGCTAATGAAATCCAATATTTAACAGCAAGCGATGTGGCTGCACGTGGCCTTGATATTGATACGGTTAGCCATGTTTTTAATTTTGATATTCCAACTCAGGCTGAAGACTATGTGCATCGTATCGGCCGAACGGGTCGGGCAGGGCGCAGCGGTAAAGCTTATAGCTTTGTTGGTAAAATGGAACAAAAATATCTTGATGCCATTGTTAAAAACTCTGAACTTGATGTCGTTTGGCATAGTGAATTAGATCAAAAAATGTGGGATTATAAACCTGCGCCTAAGCCAAGAATACAAACGACTACTAAAGATGATGAGAATTTGAATAGTTCTACGTCTGAATATAGAAATAGCCGGGGTGAAGGAAGGCAACAGCGCGGCAGGGGTAGAGGCTCACAAGCTGGTATTGGTGAAATGAATTTAGGTCGAGGCCCTATTATTGGATTTGGCGAGCATATTCCAGATTTTATGTCTAATGGTATTAATCGTTTGCAAAAAGCTAATGATGATGAAAAACCTGAATCTGAAGAAATTGATCATAATGCAGATGAGAAAGCTTCTGATGCTGAGGAAGTCATCGAAAATGATACTGTATCAGCCGAGCAAAGCCTTGAAGAGGCTAGTAAAGCGGCAGAGGCTGTTGATCAGGATAATGAAACAGAAACAGATGTGAAAATTGCGGCTTCTCAATAGATAAGAGCTAACTCGTCTTTATATTATACTTTTAGGTTGGTTGCTGCGCTAGATGATTGATTTAAATTCGGAATGACATACTGAAAACTAACTTTTAAAGCGCCTTAAATATTTTTTAAGGCGTTATTCTATGATTTAATTATTTATTTTTTAGCCTTTTGATTAGTGTGGTTATAAGCCGTTACCTTAGTCCATTTTTTCAAGATGCACATCCGTAGGGTAATCCAGACGCTAGGCTCAGGACCTATTAATTTAGTCCATTCTACACCAACAGATTTACCCTTATGAACGGACAAGAAAGCGCTGGAACTAATTGTAATTTCAAGCTTTTTTGACGCATTCATGGTGTAAATATGTGGTGCCCATTAAATTGAAAAGTGGGTTTGAATTAAAAGCATCATTTGTCAAAAATAAAGTTTCAACAATAA
>WTKA01000091.1 GCA_011524605.1 Hyphomicrobiales bacterium
TTCGACTTATCCGAAAACCGGTTCCCACTTTTCGGGTCTCATCGCCTGCCTTGAATAAGCTAATTATAAAAATAAAAAATAGACTCCATTGAGAAAAAAAATCACTGTGATTTAATAACGCCCGCCTTTTCATGGCTTAATAACTTCTCACGCGCTTCATCCGCTTCTTTTTGCTGATTCCACATGCCTGCATAAAGCCCCGTTTTTTCCAACAGTTCATTATGGGTTCCCTGCTCTACAATCTCACCATTTTGCATTACGATAATATTATCTGCGGTGATGATTGTAGACAAGCGATGAGCAACAACCATTGTTGTTCTGCCTTGTGAAACGCGCTCAAGTGCATCTTGAATTTCTTTTTCTGTATAACTATCAAGCGCAGATGTTGCTTCGTCTAGTACTAATATCGGCGGCGCTTTCAAAATTGTCCGCGCTATCGCTATTCGCTGTTTTTCTCCACCAGAGAGCTTCAAACCACGTTCCCCTACCATAGCATCATATCCATTAGGTAATGATGTAATGAAATCATGAATTTGTGCTAGCTTCGCCGCTTCAATTACCTCTTCACGCGTCGCGCTTGGACGACCATAAGCGATATTGTAAAAAACACTATCATTAAACAAAACCGTATCTTGAGGCACCATCCCTATGGATTTACGCAAGCTTTCTTGTGATACATCGCGCAAATCCTGATCATCAATATAGACAGCGCCCTCTTGCACATCATAAAAACGGTATAAAAGCCGTGATAAAGTCGATTTCCCTGCCCCTGAAGGCCCAACAATCGCAACCGTGTGCCCTTTAGGAATTTCAAAAGAAACATTCTTTAAAATAGGTCTCTCTTTATCATAATGGAACTCAATATTTTCAAAGCGGATAACGCCATCACTTACTTCTAATTTTTTAGCATTTGGCGTATCTTTGACCTCTAAATCCTTGTCTAAAATTTCAAACATGGATTCAATATCAACCATTGCCTGCTTTATCTCACGATACATAAAGCCGATAAAATTTAGAGGCATCCAGATTTGCATAAAAATAATATTCAGCATTACTAAATCGCCGACTGTCTTCGTGCCTGAACCAATCTCCTCACTAATCAAAATTAAAGAGAATGTAAGACCTGCAGTGAAAATCACCATTTGACCAAAATTAAGCCAAGATAAAGATGTGAAAGTGCGCACAGCCGCATCTTCATAACTCTTCATGGATTGATCAAAACGCTCTGATTCCATTTTTTCATTATTGAAATATTTTACCGTCTCATAATTGAGCAAGCTATCAATAGCTTTGGTATTTGCATCATTATCTGAATTATTCATTTCTCGGCGAATTTTAATGCGGCGCTCAGAAACTTTAATTGTAAATATTAAATAAACAGCAACAGTCATTACAGCAACAGCAGCATAAGAGAGGCCGAATTGAAAGACTAAGATAGCAACCATTAAAGCAAACTCAAGAGCTGTGGGAAGCCCATTTGTCATTACCATTCTGACAATAACTTCAATGCCTGACTTTCCTCTGTCTATTACGCGGCTTAAGCCCCCTGTCTTACGCTCTAAATGATAGCGCAATGAAAGATTGTGCATGTGAATAAAAACTTGATGGGAAAGCTTGCGTATAGCATTTTGCCCAACACGTGAAAAAAGCGCATCCCTAATTTGTGCAAAACCACTTATTAAAACCCGACCCAGACCATAAATGAATATCAAAATAGCCGGCCCAACAATGAAAATATGCTCAGATGATGCAACATCTGAGTAGCTAGAAAATGGCGTTTCATTGCCTGCCAAAGCATCTGTTGCCCACTTAAAAGCAAAAGGATTAATAGCTGTTATTAATTTAGAAGCAGCCGTAAGAATAAAACAGATAACAACAAAACGTCTTAAATCAAGGCGTTCTTTTGGCCACATATAAGGCCATAGGGTAATAAATGTTTCGCGCATACTGCGCATATTTTCTGGTTTATTCTCTGTAGGTGTGCCAAGTGAGCGCATTTGTCGCCTTAATCATCTATCTCAAAAAGATCTAAATCTCTAAATTTATTGTATTATTTTAAAATGGCATCAGCCAAATTTAAATAGTCTTCAAACAATATGTATAGAGATAGGCTAAAAAGTAAAATTTACAAGCGAATTTAATATTATTCATTTGCAGAAACCTGCTGTTCAAGACTTGGAATATCAAAAATTTGGCCAGGATAAATTAAATCTTCGTTGCTAATAAGATCCTGATTTTCTTTAAATATTTCTTTAAATGATGCACCACTGCCATAAAAATCTTTTGCTAAATTCCAAAGATTATCACCGCTTGTTACAATGATTGAAGTTTTTTGTTTTACAACAGTCTCAGTCTCTTGCGAAATATCAGCTTTGCTTATAATTTTTTCTACTTCTTGCGTATTTTCACCTGTCGTTATTGGTAGTTCTTCTACTAGCTCCTGCGCTTCATCCTTTGTTTCTTGCGCAATAACTTGTAAATCACCTTCGCCCTTGTCAGGGTTTTCTACCGCCTCTATTTCAGATATTTTATCTTCTTTAACTGAATCAAGTTTCTCTGATTTATTATCAGCAATAACTGGCTTTTGACTTTCCTCTTCTGGCTTAGGCATTGCTGCTACATTGGCAACAGAAGGCTCATTTTCTATTTTTTGAACAAAGAAATTTGTTTCGTGAGCATCAAAAATCTCTCCGGTAACACGATCTCTATCTTCAATCTTTATTTTATGAACCCCTGCGTTCAATGTTATATCTTTTGCTAAAGCCCATTTCCCGTTCACTTCAGCAGCTATATCACCAATATATTTATCATCAACATAAGCCCTGACTAGCCCTTCTGGTTCAGAGAAACCATTAATAACAAGCTGTATATTATCTTCATAATCAACGCGATAGATAGCTATCTGCTTTCTGTTTGCAACTTCTTTAGGTGTGTCTTCGACTATTTCCTCAGTAATTTTCTCTTCAACAGCCTCTTTATCAGCAACAATAATGTCTTCCTCGCTGTCTTTTTCCTCAATAATTGAAATAGGAATCGTATTCTCAAGTTCGATTGTCTCGCTTTCATCAGCAGCAATCATTTGGCCAGAAATAATATGTTCTCCAGCCATTAAAGGCTCATCAATTTCCATTGCCCATAAATTGTTATCAGCAATTAAACTTCTTCCAAGAATCGTTTTTTCTTGCCCATTTAATGAAGAGGAAATTTCAAAATACCAACCCGGCTCTCCCTCTCCCTTAAAACTAACAAGGCTATCATCGGAGATATCAATTTCAACAATTAAAGGCTGACGCTGGGCTGATATGGCCTCTACTACTTGATTATTATTTTCTACAAGCACTTCTTCTACTGGCTGCCCATTTTGAACAACTTGCTCTTCTTTATTCATAAATAAAACAGCTGTTATTATACCACCAATAATAATTACCCCTGCAATGATATAAGTCCAAAGCGAAGAAAGCATGATATAAAATCCCTGTAATTACTAAACAAATCTTAATAAGGTATAATAGATCTAACAAAGCTAATATCAATATCTATTTCATTATTTTCAGTTATTAAGCTATGTAAAAGACATTTTCATAGACTATTTTATCTAAAATACATCTATAGCTGATATTAAATCAAATTTCATATATTTTTTGTCTTGTAAGAACAGGCTTTACTCATGAAAGAAATAAATGCTCTTTGCGTATTTTGCGCTTCTAGACAAGGTAATAACCCTAAATTTGAGACTGAAACAAAAATGCTGGGCCTAGAATTAGCAAAAGAAAATATACGCTTAATTTATGGTGGCGGTGCACGCGGTCTTATGGGTACTATTGCCAAATCTGTACTAGATCATGGCGGCAAAGTAACAGGCATTATCCCTGAATTTCTTATTCAATATGAATTAAAATATGAGGGCTTAGATGAAATGATCGTGACGCAAGATATGCATGAACGAAAAAGGCTGCTAGCGGAAAAATCAGACGGCTTTGTTATTTTACCGGGTGGGATGGGTACCCTAGAAGAAGTCACGGAACAAATCACATGGCTTGAGTTGCACTTACATGACAAACCAATTGTCTTTGCAAATATTGATGGCTATTGGCAGCCGTTTTTTGATCTGATCAACCATATGGAAGAAAATGGCGTTGCTCGCAAAGGATTATTATCAAGCTTATTAATCTGCGATAAAATAGAAGATATTATACCAAAATTAAAGGGCATTACTCATGCCCCTAATCTAGATTAGGCTCAGGACCTATTAATTTAGTCCGTTCTGCACCAATAGATTTACATTGTGAACGGACAAGAAAGCGATGGAACTACTTGTAATTTCAAGCTTTTTTGACGTATTCATGATGTAAATATATGGTGCCCTTTGGGTTTGAGTTAAAAGCATTATTTGTCAAAAATACAGCTTCAACAATAGACAAACTATTCTTTTGCTTTATTTTTATCCACTTAATACTTTTAATTCAAACAGAATTGAACAAAATTAATAGATCCTGAGCCTAGTATATGCCTCAATAGCTAAAATTATTATTTTGTCATATATTTTGAAACTTGGAAAGCAAGTTCAATTGCTTGTTCTGCATTCAATCTTGGATCACAATGAGTATGGTAACGATTGCCTAAATCAGAATCAGATAAGGCACGCGCACCACCTGTACACTCCGTTACATCTTTACCAGTCATTTCGACATGAATACCGCCAGCATGAGTACCCTCAGCTTTATGAATAGCAAAGAAATCTTCAACTTCAGAAAGGACATCTGCAAAAGGACGCGTTTTATAGCCCGTTGCAGCCTTAATCGTGTTGCCATGCATAGGATCACAAGACCAAACAACTGTTCGCCCTGATTTTTTAACAGCTTGTACAAGTTTTGGTAAATGGTCAGCAACTTTACCAGCACCAAAGCGTGCTATCAGCGTAATGCGCCCTGCCCTATCCTCAGGATTTAATATTTCTATCAATTTCACTAGCTCATCAGGGTCTATGCTAGGGCCACATTTCAAACCAATTGGGTTTTGGATACCACGGCAATATTCCACATGAGCGTGATCAGGCTGTCTTGTGCGATCACCAATCCAAATCATATGGCCTGATGTTGCATACCAATCCCCTGTAAGAGAATCCACACGCGTCAGAGCCTGTTCATAGCCTAAAAGAAGCGCTTCATGCGATGTATAAAAACTTGTAGAGCGTAGCGATTGCGTAGTTTTTGAAGAAATGCCACAAGCTTTCATGAAGGCCATTGCATCCGTAATTTTTTCTGCAAGCCTTGCATATTCTTCACTTTGAGGTGTGCCTGATACAAAGTCTAAATTCCAATTATGAATTTGCTCAAGATCAGCAAAGCCACCATTTGCAAAAGCACGAAGAAGATTGAGCGTTGCAGCGGATTGACGATAGGCCATAATCATGCGTTCAGGATCAGGAACGCGTGATTCAGAATCAAATTTAATGCCGTTAATAATATCACCGCGATAGCTGGGTAATTCCACGCCATCAATGACTTCAGTGTCAGAAGATCTTGGCTTAGCAAATTGACCAGCTACTCGGCCAACCTTAACAACAGGTGACTTACCCGCATATGTTAAAACAACAGCCATTTGCAATACAACTTTAAAGAAATCGCGAATATTATCGGCATTGTGTTCAAAGAAAGATTCGGCACAATCACCACCTTGAAGCAAAAATGCCTTGCCCTTTGCCACATCCGCTAGGCGCTCTTCCAACTGCTTCGCCTCACCTGCAAAAACAAGGGGTGGAAACTGAGCAATACGCTCCTCTGTCGTTTGAAGCTTATTGCTTTCAGGATAGCTTGGAACTTGCTTTATAGGCTTTTGTCTCCAGCTATCAGGGCTCCATATACCACTCATAATTTATTCCACCTTATGACTTAACTTATAGATTTGTAATTTACCTATCCATTAAGCAAATGTGCTGGATTATGTAAAGCTAAAAGGCGATAAAATAGAGATATATTGACTAAAAGTTAGCGATATTTCTTAGAGGGTTCTTTCATTGTCACCAATTCTTCAGATGCAGTAGGATGAACAGCACAAGTGGCATCAAAGTCAGCCTTTGTTGCTTTCATTTTAATAGCGATAGCTGCAAGTTGAATCATTTCACCAGAAGCTTCTCCTAATATATGACAGCCACGAACAATATTATCCTGTGCGCTCACAATGAGCTTCATTACCATTTTTTCGTCTTTACCTGCCAAGATATGCTTCATGGGTCTGAAAGCAGCTTTATAAACATCAACATGTTCATATTTTGCAACAGCATCGGCCTCAGAAAGCCCCACAGTCCCAATTTCAGGCTGAGTAAAAATAGCCGTTGCAATATCATTATGATCCATCGCAGTGGGCTTATCATTATAAAGTGTATCAACCAAAGCAACTGCTTCACGAATGGCAACAGGTGTTAAATTCAAACGATTTGTCACATCGCCGACCGCATATATATTATCAATGCTTGTCTTTGAATATTCATCAACAACAATAGCATCTGATGCATCGAGCTTGATGCCAACTGCCTCTAAACCAATATCTTGCACCACAGGCTTGCGCCCAGTAGCATAAAAGACTTGATCAACAGTTTTAACATCGCCATTATTCAATGTAACGCAATAGCCACTATCTGTTTTTTCAATAGCGCTAACATCTGTATTAAGCTTTAAATCAATCCCATTATTGACCATAGCTTCGCTGACACTATCTTGCATATCTTGATCAAATCCGCGTAAAATTTGAGCACCACGATAAACTTGCGTTGTTGATATCCCTAAACCATTGAAAATGCATGCAAATTCACTTGCAATATATCCACCGCCAACGATTAAGACACTCTCTGGCTTTTCTTTTAACAGAAAAATTTCATTTGATGTCATTACATATTCAGCGCCGGGGATATCGGGTACAAAAGGCGTACCACCCGTTGCGATCAAAATATGTTTCGCTGTAATTCTGCGCCCTGAATTCTTCAATTCAATCGTATTTTCATCAATTATAACGCCGCGATCGCTGAACAGCTCTACCCCAGCTTTTTGAAGATTATTTGAATATATCTTAGAAAGGCGCGAGACTTCGTCTTCAATTTTTTTCTGTAATAATGCCCAGTCATGACGATAGCTTTCATCATTAGACCAACCATATTGAATAGCGTCTTTAAAATCTTGGCTATATTTTGAAGCATAAACCATGAGCTTTTTAGGTACGCAACCTCTAATAACACACGTTCCACCCATGCGATATTCTTCACATAGCCCCACTTTTTTGCCCAGTATACTTGTTAACCTAGCCGCCCGAACACCGCCAGAGCCACCGCCAATGACAAAAAGATCATAATCAAACGCCATAAAATTCTCCAGAAAAATTATTTATTTTCTTCGCTCTTTTTCTCTTCAGTTTTTTCCCCATAGGAAAGCTTATGTCCATCTGCTTCTGTTCTCACTAACGCTTCTCTTTGAATAGCTCTCATTTGAACTTGTGTTTCACGACCAATCATAACGGCCATTGTATTCGTAAGACCTGGAATTTTTTGGATTAGTTCAGCGCCACCTGGCTGTTTAATGAACTCAGACAGCATAGCCTGCTCTTCTTCTGATAAAGAAGCCGTAATAACTTTTGCTTGTATATCTTCTTGCAATGGCGCAATTTTTTCTAGAAGCAAATCAATAAAATGCCCTGCAAGTGATTCAGCTGCTTCTGGTGTGATGGCAGGATAGTTTTGCCGTACTACATTCACGAGCTGTTGTGCATTGCCGCCAACGGCTTTTACAAATCCATCTGTTGATCCCAGCGCCTTTGAAATTTCAATAGCTATTTCACTGGGCTTAATATCTTCAAATTTTTGCTCAGTATTTTCTTGAGCATATGCAGGAACAGCGACTGCAATCGCCATGATGGAAAATAAGACTAATCCAAGAAGTTTACGCATCTTTATATCCTAGTTTTTTATATATTACTCATCCATAATCGATTAATTATGGTTATTTTACGACTTTTCAAAAATTTTGGCTTCTGTATCAGTACCAAGCACAAAAATATCTGCTATTGAAATGAAAAGCCC
>WTKA01000146.1:0-5240 GCA_011524605.1 Hyphomicrobiales bacterium
ATCCCGGATATTTCTAACGAAATTCCGGGAAAAGTGCATAAAAATATAAAATCAAGGCTTAAATGGCATTTTATTTGATTTTGTGCCGTCTTTATAGGTGAGGGTGACAGAGACCTGCTTAACACTTTTGAGCGGAAATGCTATATAGGGCGTATCTGTTGTCACAGCATTGGGATTGCTAGGATCGCAGGGCTGTAACTGCCATATTTTCTGTTCGCCATTATTATTGACCTCATAAGCAACGCTCTCAATATGACATTTCCAACTTTCTAAATGAGTGAAATAGACCAGTTGCTGGCCTCTGAAATTTCTAAAACTCACCCAATTATTCGTTGTCATATTTAGGATTTGCTTGCCTTGAGCAAGGGGCATTTGTGCTTGGGAAGGCATTATTGCAATTAGAGAAAAGCAAAAAACAGAAAGTATGAATTTTAAATACTGCATAAAGCCTCTACATCGTTATGGATAGCTATAAGATACATTGCGACAAAAATTTGCCAAAATTATGGTGATAAATTGACTTTAGCACTTAAGGAAATTTAAAAAAAGTAATGTTTATGTCTTTTATTATATTTTAGCATTTTCAATCATATTGAGTTAAAGTATCGAATCTTACAAATAGTTAAATCTAAATTTTGATATTGAAATTTTGTTCTAGGAGAGCATGTGTCCCCTTTCAAATTTATAAAAACGCGCATACTCGCTATCGGTTTTGGCGTTGAGCAGATTGGCATTTTAACATTAAAAGCGCCTATATTATCTTGTATCCTTCTTATGGCTGCAACATTTGCAGGGGTTTATGGCGCCTCAATTATGCAGGTTGATGACCGCATATCGGCTTTTTTTGAAAGCGATCGTGAGAAATATCAAAATTATCAGCGTTTCTTAGAAAAATTTCCGACGACTGAAGATAATATACTTTTGATTTTCAAATCAGATAAGCCGCTTAGTGGCGAACAGCTTGATGCTATTCGCTGGTTTCAATTAGATTTAGGATTTGAAGAAAATATAGCAGGGGCTTATTCGGTTTTCTCACTTAGAAAGCCTGATGGAGAAGGCAATAGTTTGCCTTTGATCCCTGACCCTATCCCAGAAGATGAAAGTGAGATACAAGAAATTTGGTCGCGCTTGCAAGAAAATGGCACTACGTCTTCAAGTTTGATAGGGGCGCAAGGAAAAGCCCTGCTTATCATTTTAGAATTTGAAAAATCAGATCGAGATATCTCTCATGCGACAGTATCGCGTCTTCAAGAGCTTGCAGCGGAGTTTAAGACTGATAGCGGCATTGATTATGAGCTTTCAGGTGCGCCTGCAATTCGTTATGATATTTCTAAAACCGTGCATGATGATCGGATAAGATTTAATATTATTGGCTTCATTGTTGGCTTTTTCATTAGTTTTCTGATTTTCAGAGATGTAAGATTTGTGCTTATAGCCTCTGTGCCTGCTTTACTTGCTGCAATTTGGACAATAGGTGTCTTAGGCTTTTTATCAACGCCTATGAATATGATTACTACGGTGATCCCAGCCTTTGTTATGGTCATTGCTTTTGCTGATTCTACTCATTTGGTATATGCGATTAGAAGACGAATTGCTAAGGGATATAAAGGAGCAGAAGCGGCTATTGAAGGGGTCGAAGTTATTGGCCCGGCCTGTGTATTAACATCCATCACAACTGGAATAGCAGTGCTTTCTCTGACCTTAACATCGTCTCAGCTCATTCAATCATTTGGTTGGGCTGCTGCCCTTGGTGCCTTTTTTGCTCTCATGTCAGTTTTGATCACTGTGCCTGTCGCAACTGCTCTGCTTTTCCCAAATGTCATTGATTATAAAATTAAGAAGAATAGTTTTGAAGCATTGCTTAATAAAATTGCAGATATTATTGCAAATTTTGTTTTAAAATTTTCAACTATGATAACGTGCTTTGCTTTGGTGATTACGGTGTTATCGCTTCTTGCTTTTGCTTTTTTAGACACAAACTACCGTGTTATGACGCATGTACCTGATAATTCACAGTCTAAACAGGGGCTTGTATACTTAAACGAAGAATTTGGTGGCTTGCATGAAGTTTTGGCAATTGCTGAAATGCCGACTTCAATTAACCAGGATAAAGATATAGGGATGCAAATTGCCCAAGATATTACATCCGTTTTTAATGCAGATGATAGAACAGCTTTTGCAACCTCTATCACTCGCCTGCAAGGGCAGGAGGAAGCATTATCACAAGATGATTTTATCGAGCGCTTCAATAAATTACCTACGCGCATTACCGATCAACTTGTTAGTGAGGATGGTCGAGCAATAACTATTCGCGCTCGTTTTTCACTAGAAGAGAAACAAAGCATTAGCGACTATGTGACGGTAATGGAAGATAAGCTTATCTCTGTACAAGAAAAATACCCTAATAGTAAAATCTATTTAAGCGGGACATCTGTTTTAACGGCTGAATCACATCCAATGCTAAAAGAACTTAGAAATTCTTTGATCGGGGCTTTCTTTGTAGCCATAGCTGTGGTCGGTATTGCCTTTAGATCTATTAAAATGTTTTTACTCAGTATAGTGCCTAATATATTGCCTCTATCTATTGCAGGCGTGGTATTGTTGTTAACGGGATGGCATTTTGAGTTTTCATCGGCAATGGCGCTTACGGTCGCTTTTGGTATTGCCGTTGATGATACTATCCATATGCTTCATAGGCTGCACCGGGAGCTCGCTGAAAAAGGGAAGCAAACAGTTGATATTATTAGAGATGCAGCCGCAAGCACAATAAGAAGAGTTGCGCCTGTTATTATATTAGCAACACTTATCATTGTTGCTGGCATTAGTATTGCAGGAACAAGTGAAATGCCTACAATGCGTATGTTTGGCGGTATTGCTTCTATTGTTCTAGTGGCAGCTTTAATTACTGACGTCATATTTTTACCAGCAATTGTGATTAGTCTGTCTAAAATAAGAATCATTAAGGACAAATTTAATGCGCATTAAACATTTTTTTTCTGCACTATTTATTTCAGCTATTTCAGCTACTAATTTTTCTCATGCAGGTGACTTAACGACTAAAGAAGGTTTGTTTGACCTTTATGGAAATTGGAGCGGACGAGGCACTTCTGTAATTTCTGATTCGCCTGAAAAAGTTTCATGCAGGGGCTCTGCAATTCCTAAAAAAGAACGCTTGGAAGTGGCGATAACGTGTAATGCTGCCAGTGGATCAGGTCGTTTAGTCGCATATATTGGCCTTGATGATGAAACGCGCTCTATCTCAGGGGTTTGGCATCAAGCTTTTGAAGGTAAACAAGGCCAAACAAGAGGCAAGCTAACTGGAACAGCAACAGATAGTAAAACATTAGCGATGCTTTTGAACACCTATGGCAAAGATCGCGCCTCTGTTGTGTTCAATCAAATTTCTGAAAACCAGCTAAATATTAAAATCAGAGAAGTTGGGGCTGATAATCGCGCTACATTTGATGTAAGTTTTAAGCGGTAATAGCATTTGCTATATTTTTTCGTATAAAAAATCTTTACTTTAAAATTTTTATGCAAGTTTTTCTTTCATTCTCATCAATCCTCGGTTAAAGAAATGCGTTAAGCATTTCTTTTTCTTTTTTCTCTTATTTGTAAGAATTGTAAATGCATGAAATTTGTGGGGCAAAGCTTTGTCATTATAGTGCAAAAGCTTTTACCTTTGTTAGGAAACCGTTTTAAAGAAGGGCATATCATATGCGCGTATATTATGATCGAGACGCTGATCTTAATCTGATTAAGTCAAAAAAAGTAGCTATTGTTGGTTATGGATCTCAAGGTAGAGCACACGCTCTTAACATGAAGGATTCTGGCGTTGAAGGCATTACTATTGCTTTACGCGCAGGTTCTACAACTGCTTTAAAAGCAGAAGCTGACGGTTTTAAAGTTATGACTGTAGCAGAAGCAGCTGCTTGGGCTGATTTAATTATGATTGCTGCGCCTGATGAGCTTCAAGCTGATATCTATAATGATCATATCGCTGATAATATCCGTGATGGTGCTACAATTGCCTTTGCTCATGGACTTAATGTTCATTTCGGTCTTATTGAGCCACGTAACACAATCAATGTTGTTATGATTGCACCAAAAGGTCCTGGCCACACGGTTCGTGGTGAATATCAAAAAGGTGGTGGTGTGCCTTGCTTAATTGCGATTGAACAAGATGCAACAGAAAATGCTCATGACATTGCTCTTGCTTATGCTAGCGCTGTTGGTGGCGGTCGTTCTGGTATTATTGAAACGACATTCAAAGAAGAATGTGAAACTGACTTATTCGGTGAGCAAGCTGTTCTTTGCGGTGGCCTTGTTGAGCTTATTCGCGCTGGTTTTGAAACGCTTGTTGAAGGTGGTTATGCCCCTGAAATGGCATATTTCGAATGTTTGCATGAAGTGAAACTAATCGTAGATCTAATCTATGAAGGTGGTATTGCTAACATGAATTACTCTATTTCCAATACAGCGGAATGGGGTGAATATATGACAGGGCCGCGTATTGTTACTGAAGAAACAAAAGCTGAAATGAAGCGCGTTTTACATGATATTCAAACAGGTAAATTCACATCAGAGTGGATGCAAGAATGCCGCGCGGGTCAAGCACGCTTTAAAGGCATCCGCCGTATGAATGATTCGCATCAAATTGAAGAAGTTGGATCAAAGCTTCGTGAGATGATGCCTTGGATTGCTTCTAATAAGCTTGTTGACAAAGAGCGTAACTAATTTAGTTGTTTTAAATTAATCCAAAAACCCTAACATCTTTGTTGGGGTTTTTTCATTTAGATAGTAATTATTTTGTAGGTTGATATGTTAGAGCGCGTTGAATTTGTGCGTGATGTAAAAATTTCTATTAATGAAAAGCCTTGGGTAAACTCTACCGAGGAGCAGAAAAAAATAGATGATTTATGGGAGGTAGAAGTAAAAAAGCTATCTCAAAGCTACAATGGATTGCTCTATTTAACAGACCCAGCAACGTTAAAACTAGACGGCAGTCAGCTCTCAGCCTGTGTGCGGCAAACTGATTATAAATCTTTTCTATATTGGCGATATATGGGATGCCCTGCAGATAAAGTAGATATATTCGGATCCTCTGCATTAGTCTCTTCGGATGGAGCTGTTTTATTAGGAGAAATGGCATCTCACACATCAAATGCCAGTAAAATTTATTTTTGTGCAGGTAGCTTGGATGAGGGAGACCGTGTCGGAGATGAGATTGATATCAGAGT
>WTKA01000146.1:5340-8033 GCA_011524605.1 Hyphomicrobiales bacterium
GTGCAGGTAGCTTGGATGAGGGAGACCGTGTCGGAGATGAGATTGATATCAGAGTAAATATTCAGCGCGAACTTTCAGAAGAAACTGGCTATCAATTCCCTTTATCATCTTTTGATGGAGAAAAGATGATCGTAATGGCAGAGGGGTTTGTTTCAGTAATAAAGGTTTTAAAACTTTCTGAAACAGCTGAAGAAATTATTGCTAAAGCCAATGCGTTTTTTGCTTCTGAGGAAAATAGTGAGCTATCAAGACTAGTAGCTATCTGGAATGAGGCTGATATGCCTATTGAAAAAATGCCTCGTTACGCGGTATTAGCTACACAAAAAATTCTCTCAATGTTAAATTAATATTTAAAGTAGTTATTCACCGAATCGTTGGTTAAAAACACCATTATTATTGCTTAAATTAAAGTTCCGCATTAAAACTATTTTAATAATAAATATGTGATTTGGTTTGAATTATGATTCCATTTGCTCAAAAAGCAGCTGATCAAGCGAATGCAGAACAAATAAGGCATTTGGCCGTAAAGAAATTTCTATCTCTTTTGGAAGAGCGCCCTTTGCTGATGGGTATTTTAAATACTACTCCAGATAGTTTTTCTGATGGTGGGCGCTATGATGATGCTGAAGCGGGTATAGAGCATTCCAAAAGAATGATTGATCTTGGTGCTGATGTTATCGATATTGGCGCAGAATCAACGCGCCCTGGTGCGACTGCTCTATCTGTAGAAGATGAGCTTAATCGCTTAAAGCAAATTTTGCCCGATATAATGCTAAAGCAAAAAGGTCTATTTTCTATTGATACTTATAAAGCAGAAGTGGCTGCATATGCCTGTGGGTTAGGTGTTGGCATTGTCAATGATGTCTGGGGTTTTGAGCGTGATCCTAATATGGCAAGTGTAGTTTCTGATATGGAAGCTGTTGCTATTTTGATGCATAACCGTGAAAGCATTGATACTTCCATTGATATAATTGATGATATTGCCTTGTTTATGGATAAGGCTATTAAAAAAGCAAGAGATGCCGGCATACCAGATAGCCATATAGTTATTGATCCAGGTATTGGATTTGGTAAAACACCGGAGCAAAATTTTGAGATTATTCGCCGCATTCAGCTATTGAAAACATTTGGTTTTCCAATTTTAATTGGTCTTTCCAATAAACGTATGATTGGTTCTTTAACAGGTAAAGATGTTGACCAAAGGCTTTATGGAACATTGAGCGCAAATATTATTGCATTAATGAATGGTGCAGACATTATTCGTGTTCATGATGTTGAGGCTCATATGGATGCCATGAAAGTATTCAGTGAATTAGGCAAGCTTTAGCATTTTAATTTTAGCGCTTCTAAGTCTTAAATAAACATACGTTTTAAAGATAAATTGCTTTCATTTTGTACCAATCTTTATTAGTGTCTGGACACAATATAGCAATTAGGCTCTGCCCTTAAGGGGGGATTGAAATAGACTGCTTCAACGTTGAAAAGCTTTGAGAATACAAAAATATAATCTGTGTTTTTCTTATTGAAACAAATCTTTTTTCCAATGTAGTCGATTGCTGTATTGAGATGAGGCTCTAGTACGGAGTCTTAAAATTTATATTTCTTTATATCTATTGGATGAATGATGGCAGACCGTCTTATTGTTAAAAATCTTATCGTTTATGCTCATCACGGCGTTGGAGATTGTGAGAAAAAACTCGGTCAACGCTATGAAATTGATCTCAGCTGTAAGACTAGCTTTGAAGAATGCGTTAAACAAGATGACTATCAGAAAACAGTTTGCTATGCGGAGCTGGCAAATTTAGCAGCGGATATTACTAGCAATAAGGTTTTTAATTTGATCGAAACCTTAGGCGAAGAGATTTGTTCTCAAATCTTAAGCCAATTTCCAGCTATAGAAGAAATAACGGTTCAAGTGCGCAAACCATCAGCCCCGATTGCGCATGTTATTTCCCATGCTGCCATCGAATTAACACGTTATAGAGCTCAATAAAGTGTCTATGATTGAAATTGGACTGGGATTTGGTGGGAATTTAGAAGACCCTATAAAGGCGATAGAGCATTCTATTTACTTACTTGAGAAAGATGGCGAAATAGAATTTACAAACATATCGAGCTATTATAGCACGCCTCCTTGGGGTGTTGAGGATCAACCCTCATTCATAAATGCTTGTGCGACCGCCAA
This sequence comes from Hyphomicrobiales bacterium, assembly GCA_011524605.1. Taxonomy (GTDB): domain Bacteria; phylum Pseudomonadota; class Alphaproteobacteria; order Rhizobiales; family WTKA01; genus WTKA01. The sequence continues at coordinate 7,526 of WTKA01000146.1, forward strand.
AACAAGTCTTAAGCCAAAGGAACTATTGGCATTAACGCAGTCCACGGAAAAAATAGTTGGACGCAAGAAAAGCTATAATTGGGGGCCGCGTCTTATCGATATTGATATTCTATATTATGGCGATGAAGTGGTTACGACTGAGAATTTAATTCTCCCTCACCAAGAAATATCACGCCGCGCCTTTGTGCTTATTCCATTAGCTGAAATTATACCTGAAAGAAAAATTGGTGAAAAGACAGTTCAAGCGCTATTAGATCAACTGCCAAAAGCAGATATTGACACCATTACAAAAATTTAGCGAACCTAGGCTCAGGACGTGATTATTTTGTTCAATTCTGTTTGAATTAAAACTATTAGGTGGATGAAAATAAAGTAAAATCATCGTTTTGCTATTGTTGAAACTTTATTTTTGACAAATGATGCATTTAACTCAAACCCACTTTTAAATTTAATGGGCATCATATATTTACACCATGAATACGTCAAAAAAGCTTGAAATTACCAGTAG
>WTKA01000154.1 GCA_011524605.1 Hyphomicrobiales bacterium
AAATGGAGGCGAGTACCGGAATCGAACCGGTGTACACGGATTTGCAATCCGCTGCGTCACCACTCCGCCAACTCGCCTTAAATCAAAGATAGTTTGATATCTGTGGTGTGAGGTTGATCTGCTAGCATATGCATTTGAGGAATGCAAGCTGAACAGATATTTTTATTCATTATTAGTGAAAAAAATAAAAATTATTAAGAGTCATTTTGACGTGGCGCAGAAAAAGCAATATAGAATGATAGAATCTAGATTTTGTCTTATGGTTTTTAAAACTCAGACACCCCAGCATGATAAGGTTTTTTGATGTCAGATTTCAGTATTTTACGCGAACAAATGGTTGATACGCAAATTCGCCCGAATGGAATTACAGAATATCATCTTATTTCTGCCTTCTTAAGCGTGCCAAAAGAGGTTTATGTTCCTTCCTCTTTGCGCAAGCTCGCTTATATTGATACCGAACTAACGGTAAGCTTTGGCAAATCAAAAAGAAGCCTCCATGATCCGCGCGCTTTAGCAAGAATGATGCAGGCTGCTGATTTGCAAAAAGAAGATAGTGTCTTAGAAATCGCGCCAACAATCGGCTATAGCGCCGCAGTTATGGCGCAGCTTGCAGCGACGGTCACTATTTATGACGAAGATAAAAAAACGCTGGAAGCATTAGAGAAGACATTTGTAGAGCAAGAAATTGCAACTATTTTCACGGCTCAAGGCGATTTGGATAAAGGATATCAAGACAGCGATGCTTTATTCAATGTGATCATCATCCATGGCGCCATTGGGACAAGCCCTGAAATCTATTTCTCAAATCTTGCAGAAAATGGCCGCCTAATTTGCATTGAAGTTGAAGCTGGCAGAACTGTATTGAAGAAATATGAGAAAATTGAAGGCTATGTTTCAGGCCAAGTGTTAGAAACTTTGCCGAGCTTCTCGAATGATTTTTTAGCCGCTAAGCAAGGTTTTGAGTTTAGCTAAGTGAAGCTGAAATATCAAAGCTATGTGTGGTAGTGATGTCGCTTTAGATAATTTTTAGTAAAATTAATTTCTCTAAATGATAATATTCTTTACCATAATTTAATTTATAATATAGTAATAAGTATTATCCTAGAAATTAAAGGTGGGCTTATGTTCAAGCAAACATTGACAGCTGTTATTATCGGCTTGATCGTTTCATTTCCGGCGAAATCGGAAACACTGAAGCAGGCACTAGCTGCTACTTATAAAAAAAATCCGACAATTGCGGCGGCAAGAGCCCAGCAAAAGGCATTGGATGAAAATGTTCCTCAGGCACGGGCTTTATATAAGCCAACAATTTCAGGGCAGCTTGATGCTGCTTGGTCTGAAAGCAGTAGCGTTTCATCGGGTATATGGTCGACATCAACAGATGATACTTACTCCGGCACTTTGACCATTAATCAAAATATTTATAATGGCGGCGCCACAAAAGCCACTGTTGCGCAGGCGCAAGCAAATGTTAAATCGGGCCAATATGGCCTTGTTAATACGACGCAGAATATCATGTTGCAAGCTGTGCAAATTTTTATGAGCGTTTTAAGGGATAATGCAGTTGTGCATTTAAGAGAGCGCAATATCGAAGTGCTTAGAAAAGAATTGCAGTCAACGCGAGATCGTTTTGAGGTAGGTGAAGTTACACGTACAGATGTTGCGCAAAGTGAAGCGCGTTTGGCTACAGCTGTTGCACAGCTACAGGCTGCAATTGCTACAGCTGAAGGCTCTAAAGCAAGCTACGTACAGATTGTAGGTCATGAGCCACGCGGTTTGAAGGCGCCTATTGGTATTTCAAAAATATTGCCGACGTCTCGCGCATCAGCACTGCAAATGAGCTATGTTGAACATCCTGCAATTCTTGCTGCTAAGGTGGCTGTTGAAGCTGCAGAGCAGAATATTAAAATTCAAGAAGCTAGAATTAAGCCAAAAGTGAATTTTATCGGTAGCGGCTATAAAGAATATAATACGGATGGATCAACCAGTGATGCCTCTTCTTTAAGTGCAACTGTTCGTGCGAGTATTCCAATCTATTCTGGCGGCGCAAACTATTCTTTTATCCGCCAAGCTAAGCATCAGTTGCAGCAGCAAAAACTAACCAGAGACGCTAGTGTTGCAGAGGTTCAAGCAGCTGTTATTACAGCTTGGAATAACTTACAGTCTTCTAGAGAGCAAATTAAAGCGGCACGCTCTTCTGTTCGCGCTGCAGAAATTGCACAAAATGGAATTGTTGAAGAGGTAAAAGTTGGGCAGAGAACCACACTTGATCTTCTTAATGCAAGGCAAGAGCTGCTGGATTCTCGTGTAACATTAGTAACGGCTGAAAGAGATGCTGTTATTTCTGCTTACTCTTTGCTTTCTTCTATTGGTAAATTGTCGCCTGATTATGTTGGGCTACAAGTGGCGAAATACAATCCGGATACTAATTTAGAGCGCGTTAATGATAAATGGTTTGGTCTTCGCGTCGAATAAATTAAGACATATGCCTAATTAAGTAAAATTTTATCATTTTTTCTGTGTTTAATTTTAAACTTTCAAAGCGCCACTCTTTCGAGTGGGCGCTTTTTGGTTATTCTAAATAAAATGATTCTAAAATAATTAATCTGTCATTGGCGCTTTTCATAAGATAAGTCAATAAAGGTTGGGAATAGGAGCTTATAATGAGCACGCAATCTGCTTCTGCTGATCCAAGCATGGAAGAAATTCTAGCTTCAATTAGACAAATTATCTCTGACGGTGATGATGGAGACGTCTCAAAAAACGAGACTGCCAAAGAAGAACAGTCACAATTGAATGAACAGCTTTCTCCTGTAAATGAGGTAGCTGAAGGTGATAGCTTTGATTTTGATGCAGAGCCCGCGATAGACCCAATGGTCAAATTGCAAAATGCTTTATTTGGACATAGTGAAAAAGAAGCAGAAAGCGATGTCTTAGTAAACGATGTTCAAGAAGAAGCAGTGGCAGTAGCACAAGCTCCTATAGAAAATGCTGAGGTTAAAACAAATGCCTTTGCTAATCAGAGTTTTGATACATATAAAGAACTGGATTTAACGTCTGTTGAGATTAGCCAACCTGAAGAAGTGCCACCAAGCTTTAATCTAGAGAAAGAATTGACAGATCCAGATATGCTGTCGAAGCCTGAAGAGAAAATTGATTTCACAAAGTTGCAAAATCCATTTGAGACAGTTTCATCACTTGATGAGTTAGAAGACACAGTAGCTACTGATAGTCGTGATAAATCATTTGGTCAAAGTATGCCTAAAGGGGATGCTTCTTCACATGTGAATGTGACTAACGATGAAATTAGTCAATTTTCAAATAAGCTGAATGAGGATTCATCAGTTTCAAATTCTGTTCTCAAATCTAATGAGCCCCAGAAAAGCAACGAAGTTGACAATAGTCGCCAAGTCGCAGCGCCAGCTGTTGCTATGGCTTCGGCTTCTGTATTAGGTGCTGGTGCATTAAGCGCTAGTGTATCAAGCTCTCAGCCTTTGGTTGGAAAAGCATTAGCTTCAGAGCCAGCTTCTCCCATGACAGCTCCACCAAGCGATGCACCAATAGCGCAACAGAATATGGCTAAAGCCCCAGCTCCTGCTGCACCTGTTCAATCTAGTGAGAAAGCAATAGTAGCAGACACTGCTCCGAAGGTTATGAATTCTATAGCGTCTGCTCCATTAAATGATGCGCCAAAAGCTCAGCGAAATTTGGATAAAGATGAAGCTCTTGCTACGCCAGACCAATCAAGTAAGAAGGCAATAACGTCTAAAGTAGAAGCTCCTGCTGTCTCTGTTGAAACAAACCCTAAGCCAGCTAAAAAACAGAATAAACAAAAAAGAGCTGAAGATATTTCTCAGCCTAAAAAAGAAAATGTTGAACATAAGGAGAGAATAGAAATGGCTTCCAATGCGCAAAAAGCAGTTGAAATAGATACTTCCCTTGTTTCTAGCCAAGTAGAAGTTGAAACACGCGATGCCTTTAAAATGCTATCAAAAGCACTGATGCCAGAAAATGGTCAGCGTAATTTTGAAGATGTTGTTTCAGAGCTTTTGCGTCCATTAATGAAAGAGTGGATGGATCAAAACTTCCCAGCTCTTGTCGAACGCTTGGTTAAAGAAGAAATACAACGTTTGTCAAAATAGCAGCATAGATTTTCATATGTATATACCAGAGCATTATCAGATTAAAGATTTGACACAATGCCTACATCACATCAGTGAAAATCCGTTTGGGCATTTAAGTTTGCTAACAAAACAAGGGCAGGAAATTCATTCCTTGCCCTTTTTAGTTAAAGGCATAACTAAGGATGAAAAAAGTGACTTTGTATTGCCGTTTATTGGCACGCATGGTTCTCTAATTGGTCATATTGCGCGTGCCAATGATATTTGGAGAAGAGTAGAGAATAGTACAGAATGCCTGGTACACTTCCCCCTATCTGACAGCTATATTACGCCAAGCTGGTATCCAGAAAAACAAGTTGCAGGCAAGGTTGTTCCAACATGGAATTATGTCCATATTTATGCTTGGGGTAAAATAGAATTTATCACTGACCAAGAGCTGCTTTTAAAATTTGTCTCTGAGCTTTCCAACCATATGGAAAAAGATATGGATAAGCCTTGGGCTGTTTCAGATGCACCAGAAACTTATGTTCGGCGTCTTATTCGTGGCATCATTGGTATTAAAATTTCAGTTGAAAAGATTGCAGGCAAGCAAAAGCTTGACCAAAAAGATAGTCTGGAAAATCAGAAGGGCATGAAAAAAGGGCTTGAACAAATTGGACATCCCTTAAGTCAATTTATTGAATAGCTATCCATCTCAATGGCATAAGTAGTTATACTGATTTTGTGCTGTATTGAGACCAAACCCTAATAAAATATGAGATGCTCCAAAAAGATTATGCTCCTGATTTGCTCGCTAAATCATCCAACATACCAGCCACAACGGTTAGCCTTGCAATATCAAATGGCCCTTGTGATAAGTCACTAATCATATTGGTGAGCTGATCCAGGGCGTTTTTGTCATTATGCTGTTCGTGTAGGCTCTGTGAAACAGCTAAACGGCTTAATGATGTAAACAGGCTTGTTTTCAATCGATTAAGCGCAAGGCGATCGTAAAGCGAATTTAGGATCATATCATCAAATTTTGACGTTAGTCTTTCTAATCCAATTTGCCTATCTAGCTTATATTGCTGTTTGATAATTTCAGCCATCGCGTTAGTTTCAATGTTCATATTGTAAAGAGCCAGAAGGCTTTCAACAAAGGAAAGCGTTGCTAATAATTCAGGCTTAGCAATACCTATTTCTTTGTAATATGCTATCTTTGTCTCAAGCTCTTTTTGCTTTTCAGCGCATAAAACTTGTTTATTGAGTAGAGCATCCCTTAGTGTATTTGCAAAATGGCTCACTTGCTCAATTTGTTGGCCAAGCGGTAGATTTATATTTGTTTCTCTTAGGATCCACGATGCTGTTGTAAATAGGTGATTTTGGATATTTGAAAATAGATTAATTTGCTGCTCTGATGAGATGAGGTTATCTTGTTGCTCAACACTTTTAAATGCATCAAGAATACCAAAACTATCTCGAGCAATAATATAGCCAATACTTAATTCCCTAAGATTAGCGCCTGTCTCCATTTGCATGCGAATAGGAAAAGTCAATCCGCCTCTGTTAATGACGCCATTGCAGAGTTCGGTTGCAATAATGCCTTTTTTTAGCTTATGATTTAACAATGTTGGCTTATAATTTTCTTGCATATATTCTGGGAAATATTCAAGAAGCATCACCTTAAAAATATCATCCTCAAGGCGCTCAAAATTCTCAAGATCGGCAAATAATGCATTCTTCATATAAGCGAGTAAAACTGCAAGCTCAGGCCGTGAAAATAGTTTCTGCTCTATCATGCGCTCTTGCATTTGTGCGGTAGAAGGTAAAAACTCCACTTCTCTTTCAAGGGCAAAATTTTTATCCAGCCACTGCATACTAGCATTTTGGAAGCCGAGGTCGCCTATTCCCCGATTTTGTGAAAGCGTTATAGAAAGGGTTTGCCGATAGCTGTTTTTTAAAACGAGCTCAGAAACACGTTCTGTCATCTGTTCTAGAATAATATTTCTATTATTTCGATCAATATCCCCAGCACTCATGAGTGCTTGAAAGGCGATCTTAATATTCACTTCTAAATCTGAAGAATTAACGCCAGCTGAGTTATCAATAGCGTCTGTATTTATTCTGCCGCCATGTTCTGCAAATTCAATACGGCCAAGCTGTGTTACACCTAAATTTGCACCTTCGCCAATGACTTTGGCATTTATTTGTACTGCCGAAATGCGAATAGCATCATTATTTTTATCACCAACATCAGCATCTGTTTCAAGGCTATTTTTGATATATGTGCCAATGCCGCCAAACCATAATAGATCAACAGATGCTTGCAAGATAGCTGTCATAATGGTTTGAGGAGTATGACTTTGCCCTTCTAGCTTCAGCATATTTTTCGCTTCTTGCGACAGGGTAATTGATTTTTCTGTTCTTGAATAAACACCACCCCCGTCTGAAAGTAATGCTTTATCATAATCATCCCAGCTTGACCGTCCTAGATCAAACAAACGTTTGCGCTCGATATAGCTTGTTTCATAGTCAGGGTTTGGGTCAATAAAAATATGCCGATGGTCAAAGGCGGCCTGCAATTTTGTGAATTTAGATAAAAGCATGCCATTACCAAAAACGTCGCCGGACATATCGCCAACGCCCATTGCTGTGAATGGGGTAGATTGGATGTCCCAATCCATCTCTCTAAAATGACGCTTAACAGCTTCCCAACCGCCACGGGCAGTAATTCCCATTTTCTTATGGTCATAACCCGCAGATCCCCCAGAAGCAAAGGCATCGTCGAGCCAAAATTCTTTTTCCTGAGAAATGCCATTAGCAATATCAGAAAAAGTCGCTGTTCCTTTATCCGCAGCGACAACAAGATAGGGATCTTTTTGATCCCATGCAATTATGTGCTCTGGCTGGGTAATCATGTCTTGGGTTTGATTGTCTGTGATCTCTAGTAGAGAAGCAATGAATAATTTATAGGCGGCAATCCCATTATTCATGAAGGCTTCTCGGCTATTATCTACGGGGGCAATTCTTGAAATAAAACCACCTTTAGATCCAACAGGTACAATAACAGCATTTTTAACTTGCTGCGCTTTCACAAGACCAAGAATTTCTGTTCGAAAATCTTGCGACCGATCAGACCATCTCAAGCCACCTCGCGCAATAGGGCCAAAGCGCATATGAACCCCTTCAATTTGAGGGCCTGATACAAATATTTCTCGATAAGGCTTAGGCGAGGGGATATCCTCAATATCCTTTGGGCTTAGCTTTATAGAAAGTAAGAGCGGCTGTTGCTTAGGCTTAGGAATATAGTAATTTGTTCTTAATGTTGCATCTAAGACAGACTTGATGCGTTTTAATAAACTATCTTCCTCAAGATTTGACACTTTAGACAGTAGATCATCAAAATTTTCAGTATGAAGGGAAAGCTGTTGGTCTCTTTCTACCATGGATAAATTGAGCGTGGGATCAAATTTATAATGGAAAATTTCTATGAGTTTACGGGCAATAGCGCCATTTTCTGCTAGAATTTTTTGCATGAAACCGAGGCTATAGCTTATGCCGAGCTGAAATTGATGCCTAATATAAATTCGTAAAATAGAAATTTCTCGCCATGAGAGGGATTCTTTTAAGCAAAGCGCATTAAGCGGGTCATTATCGGTATGATTTTGTAAAATTGACAATAAACATTCTTCTAGCCGATAGGAGTCCCGCTTTGTAATCGTGAGATTTGACTTATTAGGCATAAGCCGCATTTTATAGAGCGTGCAATCAGCCCCCAATTTGCTATGCTGATGGGTATATATTCTGCATGTATCTTCTGAAATAACATTAAAGCCCATATTTTCAAGCACTGGTACGCGCTCACTTAAGGTAAGTGGCTGGTTGCGCTTGAAGATGAAGAGATTAATTTCTTGCGCTCTTGTGTTGCTTCTTTCAAAATAGCTAGCAATTTCCAGATTATCATTAAGGGATTGTATGATTGAACTATGTTTAATTGCTGTGTGCGCATCAAATTCAGAGCGGTAAGCTTCAGAAAAACACTCAGCAGCTAGGGGCTGGCTAGTGGCTTGTTTGACATTCATTAACGCGCATTCTTGATAATAATCTTCCCAGCCTGTTGTAAGTTCTTTAATCAGCATTTCAGTGTTTGCAGATATATCTGCTAAGGAAGAATGCATTTTATTGTGAATAGAGATCACAAAGTAAACGCGCGTGAGACCCGAAGCGAGAAAAGTAGGCTCAAATTTTAAAACATCCCCACCAAAAGCATGACATAAAGCTTGCCCGACTTTCATTCTTACAGAGGAGTTATATCTTTCTCTCTTAATAAAAACTTGCGCTGTTATATATCTTGAAAAACGATCTTTTCTCAAAAAGACTTTAGTTTTTGGCCGCTCTTGCAGACGCAATAGCTTTGGTATGATTTTTAAAAGATAGTCATCATCTGTTTGAAAAAGCTCTGTTCTTGGATAGCCGTTTAATAAGCGTATCACAGAGCGTTTGATATGGCTTGTATCATTGATATCAAGTTTTTGAATGAGGTTAGTTTGTTTTTTTCTCAATAAAGGAATAGTATTTACTGGTTGAGAATAGGTCGTTGCAGTAAACAGCCCTACTATGCGTAATTCACCGATTAAATCGCCTTCTTTGTTATAGCGTTTTACGCCAATATAATCAGCAACGGTTCTACGATGAACTTTAGAAATTAAATCAGACTTTGTAACAATGAGGGGACTTTTTGTTCGCAAAAAATCATCAATTTCAGGTGTTACAGTAACAGCTTTTCCGCCAAGTTTTAGAACACGGCTCTCAGGATTTTTTAAGATGCCAAGAGAAGATCCATCAATATGTTTTAGAACTGAAGTATCGTCTTGCTTGGTAATATTTAATTCGCGCATGCCAAGAAAGACAAAATGATCATCATTAAGCCATTCAAGAAATTGAATGGATTCTGCAAGTTCATTAGCGCTAATCATAGGTGGGCTTGTACGTAATTCATCAATAACGGCGGTTACGCGCGCTTTCATCTTAGCCCAATAGCTGACCGCAAGATTTACATCCGCTAATGTATGATAAATTTTACTATATAAATCTTCTGTTTGTTCTAAAGAAAGCTCATCTTCTAAAAGAATGATAACAATACTTTGCTTTTGCTCTTTGTGATCTTTTATAGCTGGGCTGATCTTAACCATTTCACCCTTGCTATTATGCTCAATAGTCATAATTGGGTGTAGTATATAACGAATTGATTTTTCTTCACTTGTTAGCTGAGCAATGACAGAATCAACAATGAAAGGCTTGTCTTCCATATTGATAAGAAGAAGCGTTTTATTTTTTTGCGCTTCAATCTTATCTTCGAAATCAATTTGAAAGCTAGAAAAAGCAATATTAATCTTATCGGCATTTATTGTTTGATCGGCTAATAATTCATAGCTTTTTGAAACAAGCTGAATGAAACTATCTTTTGGTATATTATCGTCTGCATCATAATCACAGTTTAATACTTGATCTGCAAATTGCATAAATAAAGCATCAGAATGAGAAGTTGCTGCTTTAAATTCATCAAGTGTTGGAAAAGACATAAGGCGACTCCGAATAAGCATATCAAGCTTAAAATATAAATTGTTATATAAAATTCTCAATAAGTAATTGCTGAAAAAAACAGCAATTTGCTTTTTTTTTATACTTATTAACTTCAATAATATTGAATTATTAAACATAAATTCTGAAAATGCGTGTAATAAGATTATATTACAGATTTCTTTGGAAAAAATGCCTAAATTAAATTTTATGAAAGTTTATTTTATTATTTAGAAGCTATAATAAATTCTTACATTATAAAATATTTTCAGCTTATATGAATAAAGATAGGATGATAAGTAAAATGATCGCTTTATTTTCAAAACAGACCATATACTCAATAGTTATACTAGCTCTGTCTTTATTTTTAGTAGCTTGCCAATCAATGCATCTTAACAATGCTAACTCAGTTCGTTCGGCACAAACAACTCCTGTTGTGATCACTCAATTGCCTGGCTATCAAACGCCTGCGGTACAATCTCCTTATCCGCAACAGCCGCAACTACAAAACCCAAGCTTAAATCCATCATCAAATATAGATTCCTCTCAAATAGAACAGCCAATAGATGGTATTAATCAGAACTTACAACAAGATAGTGCTTTGGTTGAAAATGATGCATCAAATATAGAAGAGATAATACCAACTAGCCCATTATCACGTAATGATGCCATCGGCGTTTGGAAAATTATTACGGAAACAGAGACTTGCACGCTATCTTTAGCCCTCACGCAATGGACTGGTGGCTTCCGCGCAAATACACTGCAATGTATAGGTCAAGATATTGTTGATATTAAATCTTGGAATATTGAAAGCGGTGAGCTTATTGTTAAAGACGCGCAAGGGGTGCCAATCGCAAGCTTAACGCGTCGTTCAACAACAAGATTTGAAGGTACATTACCAGGTTCTCGTCGTATTGTTGTTCTACGATAATTTTCTTTGTAAAATTTAATGAAGAAATTTAAAACCCAAACTAATCTTTTTAAGCACTTAAAGTGAAAATATAAAGATTTGTTGCAAAGGCCAATGTCCAGACAATTGATCGTATTTTTGCTTGATCAAAATAGTAAGCTAATACATATAGAATACGTAAACTAGTGTAAATAACAGCACACCAGCTTATATAGGCGCTATCTGGGTTAAGAAAAAAGACAGTTAACACCGCAACGGCAAAAATTGGAAATGCTTCCATGCAATTTTGATGGGCTGAATAAGATCGCCCTGCAAACCCTTCCTTATAAGCAGAAGAAAGTCGAGGGCTATTATTATCATAGCTTTTGTTTATCTTTGCCGGGATAATTACAATATAAGGCATGATTGCTAAAATGATGAGGCAATATAATGCGATTGTCATGTCAAAACTCCTTATTTTGTATTTCTTTTTACGATGCTTATCAGAAATTGGATTTCCCAAAGATCGCATAAAAGCGAAAACTCTTTTTAATCAATATGAATAATGATATCCGCGCCTCCTCAATTGCCCTTTTAATAGAAGATATTTGCGATTGAAATGAGAGAAGTCGATGCGGTTTGATCAAAAAGTCTTTGAAGTTTTATTAGGTGAGAAAAAAATTGCTCAAGCAAAAGACTATATAAATGATTGCTTGTCTGATTTTACACTAGCCCATAAAAGGCAGCAACCATCCGCATATCTGAATGATTGGAATACGTCTTCTGCTTTCATTGAAATGGCAAGTTATTTACAAAATCAGATCAGGCATGTTCAATATATGTCCATGCAAAGAAAACACCCTGATGGCCTGAGAATTATTTCGGAGGGAGATAGTTGGTTTGCTTTTCCTATCATTATTGATGACATTATAGATCATTTATTGCTCAAATATCCGATAAAATCTTTAGCTACTGCCGGGGATACGCTGGCCTCAATTATACAAAAAAAAGATTATTTATGGCATGTGCAGCTTGAGCAACCTGAGATATTTTTATTTTCTGCAGGGGGCAATGATGTCTTGGGTGAAGCGAGTTTGAAACATATTTTATTAGAGCATTCTAAAAATGGAAAGCAGGTAGAAGATTATTTGCATCCTGAGTTCTTAGAAAAAACGCTAACGAATGTTTTTAAAAATTATAAAGAAATGATCGAAGATGTATTATTTGCATCGCCTAGCACTATTATTCTTGGTCATGGCTATGATTATGCACATCCTAGAAAGAATGGGGCTTGGCTAGCTCATCCATTTGAAAGTAAAAATATTCCCTTTGATAGGGGCGAGCAAATTATCACCTATCTTGTCGATCGGTTTAATGCTCAGCTTGACCAATTTCAGCAAATGTATGACGGACAGTTTCGTTACATTGACTTAAGAGGGGTTGTCGGCCGCGGGCGGCAAAGCTGGTATGATGAATTACATCCTAAAAAAGCAGGATTTGGTCGCGCCGCGCGTGCCTTTGGTAAAGTGATACAAGATATTGAGGGTAAGAAAGAGAAAGCTATTTCACAGCAATATGCTGAGCTAAACTATCAGTGTCTCAAAAAATATTACCCTAATTTATTATCATATGACCTGGCTGACAAAGCAGCTAAAAAGCGAGAATTTAGCCAAGAGGTAAAACATTTCTTTGTACCCCATTGGAAAAATATTTCATTTTTACTCCAAGAAAGAGCTCGTTCAAGCACGAATTTAAAATGCACTAGCTCCAAAAAACATATTGAGCAGAGCCAAGGAGAAGTCTTTCAAATTCACCATGGTTATAGCATGGAAAAAAATAAAGAAGTCGTTGGTTTAGGTCTAATATATGAAGATGGCTTTGGGCTAACCGCTGCTCATGTTTTAAAAGCTGTTATTGAAAGCGGTTGTGATTATTTTTATATTTCTACATCTGAATATAAGCATAGACAAATTGATTTGAAGCAGATTTCTTACATACTCAATGAAAAAATTGATATTGCGTTGATCTGTTTTAAGCAAGTTGAAATTAAGCCTTTATTGCTCGATAGATTTTTAAAAAAAGGTTGGGATTTTTCTCCGCATCATAGGAAATATCTATATATGGCGCAGGGTATAAACATCGAAGATATGAAAAAAATTGCTTTTATTGGCAAAAAACGAGATCATTTATATTATTCATGCAGCCCTAAGAAAGGGCTGTCTGGTGCGCCCATATTTGATGAAATAGGTCATTTGACAGGGCTTCATCTTGGCAATATGCCAGAGCCAGAAAATGCTTCAAAAACATTATGTCAAAGAGGTGTTGCGATAAAACTTTAAAATGAAATTTAATCAGGTGACTAGGTCCTGAGCCTTGTCACCTGATTTATTGATTACATGTGAATAGGACCATCGCCAATGGCAAGTGCTGCTTCACGCACAGCTTCTGCTAAAGTTGGGTGAGCATGACATGTACGTGCTAAATCTTCTGCAGAGCCAGAAAATTCCATTAACACCGCTGCTTCATGGATGAGATCCCCTGCTGTCGCGCCAATGATATGGCAGCCAAGAACGCGGTCAGTTTTTTTATCAGCAAGAATTTTCACCATGCCATCTGTCATATCCATTGCTTTTGCACGACCATTAGCAGTGAATGGGAATTTACCGACTGTATACTCAATGCCTGCTTCTTTAAGCTCTTCTTCTGTTTTACCAACAGAGGCAACTTCAGGCATTGTGTAGACAACACCAGGGATCACATCATAGTTTACATGGCCTGCTTGGCCTGCAAGAATTTCAGCGACTGCAATACCCTCATCTTCTGCTTTGTGAGCAAGCATAGGGCCAACAGTAACATCGCCAATAGCAAAAATATTGCTTACATTCGTACGATATTGCGCATCAATTTCCACGCGGCCGCGATCATCGCGTTTTACGCCAATCGTTTCAAGGCCAAGATTATCAGTGTAAGGCCTGCGACCAACAGCGACAAGAACGATATCCGCATCTATAGTAGAAGCATCCCCGCCTTTTGCAGGCTCAAGGCCAACTTTCAACCCGTTACCTGCCTTTTCAACGCCTGTTACTTTTTTGCCAGTTTTTATATCCATGCCTTGCTTTTTAAGCGTGCGAGCGAAAGTTTTAGCAACTTCTAAATCCATTCCGGGCAGGATGCGATCAAGATATTCAACAACGGTCACTTTGGCGCCTAAGCGAGACCAGACAGAGCCTAGCTCTAACCCAATAACACCGCCACCAATCACAACCATATGCTCTGGGACTTTTTCAAGTTCTAGAGCGCCAGTGGAGCTAACAATTTGCTTCTCGTCAATTTCTATACCCGGCAATGATACGCTATCAGAGCCTGTTGCAATCACAATATTTTTGCCAGCAATTTCTGTCACTTTACCATCGGCATCTGTGATTTTGACTTTGTCTTGTGCAATAATTTCAGCGGCACCAAAATAGTCCGTAATTTTATTTTTCTTAAATAGAAAAGAAATGCCGCCAACATTGGCATCAATAACATTTTGCTTGTGACCCATCATTTTTTTCAAATTTAACTTGGGTTTGCTCACTTCGATACCAAAATTTTCAAAGCTGTGGGAAGCATCATGGTAAAGATGAGAGGTATGCAGCATTGCTTTTGAAGGAATGCAGCCAACATTTAAGCACGTACCGCCATGAGCGCCACGTTTATCAATAACGGCAACCTTCATGCCGAGCTGTGCAGCGCGAATTGCGCATACATAGCCACCAGGACCAGAGCCAATGACAATAAGATCAAATGGATCAGACATTTTTTTCTCTTTCATAAAATAAAAATCGAATGGAAATCGCTATAAAAAATCATGCCCACGGTAATCGCGGGCATGAGAAAAAGGGATTAAAGATCAAGTAAAAAACGTTCTGGATCTTCAAGATTTTCTTTAATGCGTACAAGGAATGTAACCGCTTCTTTGCCGTCAACGATGCGGTGATCATAAGAAAGAGCAAGATACATCATTGGGCGAATTTGTATTTCACCATTGACGACCATTGGGCGCTGTTGAATTTTATGCATGCCTAAAATAGCAGATTGAGGTGCATTTAAAATAGGCGTGGACATTAAAGAGCCGTAAACACCGCCGTTAGAAATCGTGAATGTACCGCCTTGCATTTCATTAATGCCGAGCTTGCCATCGCGTGCTTTTTTACCGAAATCACCAATTGTTTTTTCAACTGTTGCAAGGCTCATTGTATCTGCCTCACGAACAACAGGAACAACAAGACCTTTATCCGTACCTACGGCAACGCCAATATGGTAGTAATTTTTATAAATGACTTCATTGCCTTCAATTTCAGCGTTGATGGCAGGTAATTCTTTTAGGGCATGGCAAGCCGCTTTTACAAAAAAGCTCATAAAGCCTAGCTTAACACCATGCTTTTTCAAAAATGCGTCTTTATATTTATTTCGAATTGCCATCACTTCGGTAAGATCAACTTCATTGAAAGTTGTTAGCATTGCCGCGGTATTTTGAGCTTCTTTTAGGCGACGTGCAATTGTTTGACGTAGCTTTGTCATGCGCACGCGTTCTTCACGCTCTGCATCTGTTTGAGCAACAGGTGCCCGTGGTGTTGAAGCGGGGGCAGGGACAGCAGCTGCACTGCTTGAAGTGATAGCACTAAGTACATCTTCTTTTAAAACTTGGCCGCGCTTGCCAGAGCCGGTCACTGCATCAGCGGCGATATTATTTTCAGCAAGCATTTTTTGTGCAGCAGGGGCAGGAGGCATTGAAGAGGCCGCTGGTGTTGGCTCCGCTGGTTTCGATGGTGCCGCTGCCGGGGCTGGTGCAGCTACGTCTCCTTCTCCCTGTGCAAAATGAGCAAGCAAAGCGCCCACTTCAACAGTTTCACCTTCTTCTGCAACGATATCTGCAATTGTGCCAGCAGTAGGGGCGGGCACTTCTACGGTGACTTTATCTGTTTCTAGTTCAACAAGTGGTTCGTCTTGCGCTACGGCTTCACCTGGCTTTTTAAACCATTGACCAATTGTTGCTTCAGTAACAGATTCACCAAGTGTTGGTACGCGAATTTCAGTTGTCATCTGACTTAACCTTTATTTTTTGCCTTTTGGCATGTCGCTAATAATTTAATTTCAATGACGTGGCCAAGTTTTGCTTGGCCACATCTTTAAGATCCTAAAGCTTCATCTAAGAAGAGTTTCAGCTGCGCTAGATGGCTACTCATTAAACCCGTCGCTGTTGATGCAGATTCTGCACGTCCTGCGTAAATTGGGCGCTTTGACCGCATTTTCACTTTCGCTAAAACTTCTTCAATGAGCGGATCAACAAATGTCCAAGACCCCATATTTTTCGGCTCTTCCTGACACCAAATAACATCTGCATTTGGGAAGCGTGTCAGCTCTTTTGTCAAAGCGGAATGTGGGAAAGGATAAATTTGTTCAAGACGAAGAATATAAACATCATTGATATCGCGCTTTTCTCTCTCTTCGGCTAGGTCATAATAGACTTTGCCTGAACAAAGAATAACGCGTTTGATTTCATCATCTTTTTTGAGCTGAATTTTTGAATCCTTATCAATTTGAGCATCATCCCAAAGTACGCGGTGGAAGCTCGAATCTGGTCCTAATTCCTCTAACGTCGAAATACATTTTTTATGGCGCAGTAAAGATTTTGGCGTCATAAGAATGAGCGGTTTTCTAAAGTCACGATGAATTTGACGACGCAAAATATGGAAATAATTTGCAGGAGATGTACAGTTTGCAACCTGCATATTATCTTCAGCACATAGCTGTAAGAAACGCTCTAAACGAGCCGATGAATGCTCAGGCCCTTGACCTTCATAGCCATGGGGTAAGAGCATGACAAGACCAGACATGCGCAGCCACTTACGCTCACCCGAGGAAATAAATTGGTCAAATAAGACTTGAGCCCCGTTGGCAAAATCCCCAAATTGCGCTTCCCAAAGTGTTAGAGCATTAGGCTCTGCAAGGGTATAGCCATATTCAAAGCCAAGAACCGCTTCTTCAGATAGCATAGAGTTGATAACTTCATATCTAGCTTGTCCATCACGCAAATTGTTAAGCGGCACATGACGATTTTCATTTTCTTGGTCTGTTAAGACGGAATGGCGCTGCGAGAATGTGCCCCGCTCACTATCTTGACCTGAAAGACGGATCGGATTGCCTTCATCGCAAAGGCTAGCAAAAGCAAGAGCCTCAGCTGTTGCCCAATCAATCTTTTCACCTGTGTCAATCATTTTACGGCGATTATCAATAAAGCGCTTAACAGTTCTATGGATATTAAAGTCCGAAGGAATTGTTGTTAGGCGCTCCCCAAGGCGTTTTAAATCTTCGATTTCAACGCCAGTGTTGCCCCGTCTTGGCCCTTCTTTATTTGCCACTTTCATGCCAGACCAACGACCATCAAGCCAATCGGCCTTATTAGGGCGATATGCTTGACCGATTTCAAATTCTTTATCAAGATGCGCGCGCCATTCAGCTTGTTTTTGCTTCGCTTCGTCCGCGGAAATAACACCTTCAGTTTGCAAACGCTCAGCGTAAATTTCAAGCGTAGAGCGATGATTGCGAATGACTTTATACATTAATGGCTGCGTGAATGCAGGTTCATCCCCTTCATTATGACCAAATCTGCGGTAGCAGAACATATCAATAACAACAGGTTTATGGAATTTTTGTCTAAATTCTATCGCCACTTTTGCAGCATAAACAACAGCCTCAGGATCATCACCATTCACATGGAAGATGGGCGCTTCAATCATTTTCGCTACATCTGATGGATATGGAGAAGAGCGAGAATAATGCGGGGATGTTGTAAAACCAATTTGGTTGTTAATGATGAAGTGAATAGAACCAGCTGTTCTATGCCCTCTTAATCCAGAAAGACCAAAACATTCCGCAACAACCCCTTGACCAGCAAAAGCAGCATCGCCATGGATAAGCAGGGGAAGAACATTACATCTTTCGCTTAAAGGAACAATCTCAGGACGATAAGCGCCGCCGCCATATTGATCTTGCTTTGCCCGCGCTTTGCCTAAAACCACAGGGTTCACAATTTCAAGATGGGATGGGTTTGCCGTTAAAGAGAGGTGTACTTCATTGCCATCAAATTCCCGATCTGAAGATGCGCCAAGGTGATATTTCACATCGCCAGAGCCTTCAACATCATCAGGCGCAAAAGAGCCGCCTTTAAATTCATGGAAGATAGCGCGATGCGGTTTGCTCATCACTTGCGATAAGACGTTGAGGCGACCACGGTGCGCCATGCCTAATACAATATCTTTAACGCCAAGCTGACCGCCACGCTTGATAATTTGTTCTAAGGCAGGGATAAGCGCCTCGCCACCATCAAGACCAAAACGCTTTGTTCCTGTATAGCGCACATCAAGAAATTTCTCAAAGCCTTCCGCTTCAACAAGCTTATTTAAAATGGCTCTTTTACCTTCTCGTGTGAAGGTGATTTTTTTATCAGCGCCTTCAATGCGTTCTTGAATCCATGCTTTTTCCTCAGGATTTGAAATATGCATGAACTCAACGCCTAGGGTTGAGCAATAGGTTCTTTGTAAGATTTGAACCATTTCATTGACAGTGGCAAATTCAAGACCGAGCACATTGTCGATAAAAATTTTGCGGTCATAATCTGCTTCTGTAAAGCCAAAATTGCGCGGATCAAGCTCATTTTGCTCTGGCTTTTGTTTAATACGAAGGGGGTCAAGTTCTGCATAAAGGTGACCGCGCATGCGGTAAGCCCTGATCATCATAATCGCACGGACACTATCACGCGTTGCTTCTTGGATATCTGTTTGTGAGATATTTGTCCCAGCGGATTGGGCTTTTTGCTCAATTTTGCCTTGGATATGGTCGGAGACTTCCCCCCAATTGCCATCAAGAGCGCTCACAAGCTCACCACTTTCAGCAGGCGGCCAATCTTCTCTTTTCCAGCTTGCGCCTTGCGTTGCGCGGGCAGCGCTAGTTTGATCTTCAGCTAAAGCACCAAAAAATTGCGACCAATCAGCATCGGTTGCTGAAGGGTTTTCTAAATATTGGCCATATAAATTTTCAAGATAAGCAGCATTGCTGCCCGAAAGAAAGGATGTTTCTGATAGAAACGCGTTTTCGTCTCGCTTAGTCATTTGCAAACGCGATGCCGTTACCGACAGTCGTGCCTTAAATTAGGGCTCTGACAAATTTTTCTTCTCATTTGCCAGAACCAGGTTATCAATTCAAAAAGATATTTAATCAAAAAAAGATTAACCTTTTAGTACTTCCAGTAAAGTTTCACCTAGCTTTGCAGGAGAAGGAGACACTTTAATGCCAGCAGCTTCCATTGCAGCTATTTTATCTTCAGCACCACCCTTGCCGCCAGAAATAACAGCACCAGCATGACCCATTGTACGGCCTGGAGGCGCTGTACGGCCTGCAATAAATCCAGCCATAGGCTTAGAGCGTCCTTTTTTCGCTTCATCAGCAATGAATTGAGCTGCTTCTTCTTCCGCAGAACCACCAATTTCACCGATCATGATGATGCTTTCAGTTTCATCATCGGCAAGGAACATTTCTAGCATATCAATAAATTCGGTTCCTTTTACAGGGTCGCCACCAATGCCAACAGCAGAAGATTGACCAAGGCCTGCATTTGTCGTTTGGAAAACAGCTTCATAAGTCAAAGTGCCAGAACGCGAAACAATACCAACATTGCCTTTAGAGAAGATGTTGCCTGGCATAATACCAATTTTACATTCATTTGGTGTTAATAGGCCAGGGCAGTTAGGACCAATGAGGCGAGAGCCTGATTTATCTAGCTTTGCTTTCACTTTGACCATATCCATCACAGGAATACCTTCTGTGATACAAACAATTAATGGGATTTCCGCTTCAATGGCTTCGATGATCGCAGCACCAGCACCTGCAGGTGGCACATAAATAACAGACGCATCAGCACCAGTGCGCTCTTTACCTTCTGCAACACTTGCAAAAATTGGCAGCTCATGATTGCCATCACCTGAGCCCCAAGTTGTTCCGCCTTTTTTAGGGTGAATACCGCCAACCATCTGTGTGCCGTGATAGGCAAGAGCTTGCTCGGTATGGAAAGTGCCTGTTTTACCCGTTAGACCCTGTACTAATATTTTTGTATCTTTGTTAATCAATATAGACATATGCTAAATTTATACCTTTGCTCGTCAATTAATCGCGTTAAATTTAAGTTACTGCCCCATGAAAGGATTTATGGTTGTAATATCGCCATAGACCATTTCATGGGTGAATTCTTCTGAATAAAGCGTTGTTACGCCTAAGCGCTCTGCGCTTGCTAAAATGAGTCCATTTGAATGGGAAATATTATGATGATCTTGATGTTCTAATGCTTTCATTACAATACGGCTATCCATGTCTTGGCATGGTTTTCGAATTAAAAATTTCAACCAATCCCTAGCTGTCTCTTTAGAAAGTGGGATAGCGCCATTTGAAGTAATTTGGTTATAAAATTCCGTAACAACTAGAATAGATAAGCCAAATTGCGTTGTTAATAATCCCTTGGCAATTTCATGTTTTTGCGGATGCCTGGTTTTACCATTGGCAGCATATATCAATATGGATGTATCTAGAAAAACTTTTGCCCTATTTAGCATTATTCTGACTTGCCTTTTGTACTGCCCGTTCTGGCACCCACTCGCCCATATCGCCCTCTGCTTCACGACATAAACTTAATAAGCCTTCGGTTACCTCGTCATAAGCCGATTCTTCTTCTACTAAGCGCGTCAAAAATCCTCTAACCAGCTCATTAACACTGGTTCTTTTCATTGCGGCAAGAACACGAACTTTTTCAAGCAGTTCTTCATCAATTGCGAGGGTTATATTTTTTGCCATGGCAGTTATCTACACATATTATGTGTGTAAGGCAAGGGGATTTACACATAATATGTGTGAATGAGCGTGTAAATGAAGATAGGATTAATAAATGCTTACATAAATCTTGTATAATATAAGCTCTAGGGCTTATTTCTCGCTTAAATGTGGCTCTTTGGTTAGAGAAGATTAACCATAACGCGCTTATAAATATATATTGTATGCGCCTTCATTTTGTCATATTGAGATGAGAAAGAATGCGTTAGTTGTAATTTAGTCTTAGGGCTATGCGGTGCATAAGACCTAAAAATTAGAGATATATATGGAAGTTTCAGTTTTATCCGATAGCCAAGCACACGGCATATCTTTTGTTGAATTATTTATGCAAGCTGGCTTGATTGTAAAATCTGTGATGATTAGCTTGATTTTAGCAAGCATATGGTCATGGTCAATCATTATTGAAAAATATATTCTTTACAGAAAAACTGAAAAACAAATTCGCCTCTTTGAAACAATGTTTTGGTCGGGTAAATCTTTAGAAGATTTATATCGAGCATTGAGTGCGGACAATCGCCATAATCATACATGTGCCTCTATTTTTCTTGCAGCCATGCGCGAATGGAAGAGGTCAAGGCGCGCCAATGCAAGGTCACCAGATGGTTTGCAAATGCGCATTACAAAAGTCATGGATGTAACCATTGGCAAGGAGGCTGATCGGCTTGATCGTCGCTTGTCTATATTGGCAACAATTGGTTCTGCAGCGCCTTTCATAGGTCTGTTTGGAACCGTGTGGGGTATTATGGTATCTTTCCAAGCTATTGCCGTTTCAAAAAATACCAATTTAGCCGTTGTTGCCCCTGGTATTGCCGAAGCTTTGATGGCAACAGCTTTAGGATTAGTGGCGGCTATTCCAGCTGTTATATTTTACAATAGGCTTTTGGCAGCCTCTGAAAGAATAGCTTTGAAAATGGAAGGCTTTTCAGATGAGTTTATCGCGATTTTATCAAGACAACTTGAAGCTGCGGAGCAAAAATAATGGCAGGCGGCATTCAATCATCGCGAAAGGGAAGAGGCGGACGGCGCAAACGCCAACAGCTTTCTGAAATTAATGTCACTCCTTTTGTTGATGTTATGTTGGTTCTACTTGTTATTTTCATGATAGCAGCTCCATTGATGACGGTGGGCGTGCCGATTGACTTGCCGAGAAGCCAAGCAAAGCAGCTTAACACGCCATCAGAGCCGCTGACAATTTCTATTAACAAGCAAGGCGAAGTCTTTTTGCAAGAAGAAAAAATGGGATTAGATGATTTAACCAATAAATTATTGGCGATTTCTCAATTACCAGAAGAAGAACGTATTTATATTCGTGGTGATGAAGGCATCAACTATGGGCTCATTATGCAAGTGATGGGAAAATTAAATTCGGCAGGATTTCGCCGTATCGCTTTGGTTGCAAATCCAGAGCAATCTTAATTTCAATTTTGGTGTGAGCATGTAAGGTAAAATGAAGACAGGCATTTCTTTTTCATTACTATTACATTTATGTTGCATAGGTTTTTCTATGCTTGCATTTAGTCAAACGCGCCAATTTGACCCTGAGCCTGTGGTAGCGCTTGCCATTGAAACAGTGCCGATTAGCGAATTTCAAGAGCTTGTAAAAGGGGATGAAAAAGCGGAGAAAATCCAAGAGCAGCAAGCACCAGAGCCAAGCGAACAAGAAACAACGCCGGTTGAAACAGAAGCGAATGCGCAAATTGATGCGCCAAAATCTGCGCCGGAGATTGCAGAAAAAGTTGATGATCAGGTAGAGGATTTGATCGAAAACCTTCCTCAAGCCAATCCGCAGCCTGAACCAGAGCCTGAAAAACAGCTCACCAATGAAGAGATCGTGCAGCAAAAATTTGCAGGTCTTACTGTGCCAAAGCGCGCGCCCAAACGTCCTGAGCCGCCGAAACAAAAAACAGCGCCTGTCGCTGCAGCAACAAAAAAGCCTGTGGTTAATCGTGATAATCAAACGACAAAGCCAAAAGCAACAGGGGTTGAAGGCAGTCAAGTCCAGAAAACAGCTGGGAGTGAGAAGGGGTCTTCAGTGACATTAACGGCGAGTGATAAAAATAATTTTATTGCGCAGCTGAAAAAATGTTGGCGCCCGCCTGTTTTCTTGCAAGATAAAGATCTTGCTGTTGATATTCTCGTAGACCTCAATGAAAACGGGACTTTGCGCCAGCGCCCTAAAGTTGCCCGAAATATAACCCATCCTGAATTTGTCACAATGTCTGGTGCTGCAATCAGAGCCCTTGAAAGATGTCAGCCTTATAGTCTAAGAGCTGGTACATATGAGGCATGGAAGCGTGGACTTGATATTACCTTCCGTGTTGATACTATTTTATAAAAATTGGAGAAATAATTTATGTCGCTATTACGAACGACTTTGAATAGAGTAAAGATTATTACCCTGATTGTAATGGCTCTTACCATTTCTTTCCAGCACCAAGCTTATGCACAACGTATTAAGCTGGATATTTCTTCTTCTAATTTTGAGCCGATGCCAATCGCAATTCCGAGCTTTATATCTGTGACGCC
>WTKA01000067.1 GCA_011524605.1 Hyphomicrobiales bacterium
TTAATTCTTAGACGGTGTTGTCAGACTAATTCTAACTCGCCTCTAAATGCCGCGCGAGTTTAAATTAAGCGAACCTAAAACCGCACAAATATTTTACCAATCGGCAAGCGGTTGGTCACGAAGTTTTTTGAAATTTTGTCTGATTTCGTGGTGGTACAGAAAATTATATCCATGGTATGATATCTTCAACCCAATGCAAGCTTAACGAAAATCTTACATAATACATCACAACTAGTTTGATAATCTCGGGTAATGGTTTGAAATATTTGAAAGGATTTTTTTCAAGCATTTGCCCAAGCCAAGCGGAGCGACGGCGATGCCCGACAGGCGCTTTTCTTGTTAAAGAAAACGCTGAGAGGGAAAATCTAGGCCAAATTCAAATCCGATGCAATTTTCCTTTGACAGAACCAAATCATGATTTAATCATACGAACATCCGTGACTTTGCCCGTATCAAGATCACGAAACACCCTAAAATCATATCCCTCGACTTTTACTGTGGTTTCTGCTTCGCCATTATTGAATATAGCCTGTTTACCAGCTGCTTGATAGATTAGCTCAGTGCCATATGGCCTTGTTTCATCAATCGTATATTTGCGCTCTTCAGGCTCTATGTCAGGGTAAACATATTTGCTATATTTATGCAGTAATTCATCCATATTTTTAAAATAAGGTTTAACGTCAAACTCTGGATTAAATTCATTGCGGTAAAAGATAGCAAATGTTTTTACATAAAATATAAAATCATCCAAGCGAATTGGGAAGTCTTGGCTATCATCATAACCTCCAGCCCAACAGCTAATCCAAATATTTCCATCAAATTCTTTAGCAGAAACATCATCATCAATACATGTAAAGCCCATATATTCTCCCATATTCTTAGGCTCTGTTTGATCAACTGCCGTTAGAAAATCAATAAATCGTCTTTCGCTAGATAAGGCTTCCTGAAATATACTTGATAAAGCACTATTCTTTATAATATTTTCTTTTTCTTCGGGCGTGAAAAGAAAGTCAAAACATCTAATTACTAAATCATACTTCTTTTTGTCATCTGTCATTTTTATCTGCCTTTATATTTTTAATATGACCCTATGCTTATTATGGTGTTCTCAAGTGAGCGTTAGTAATCTGCCCTGTAATCTCATCACGATAAACTTTAAAATTATAGCGCCCTACTTGAACAGATGTCTGTTCTTTACCTTCCTTAAAGACAGCTTTTTTTGCTGCTTGAGCTGATAATATAGCAACACGCTCATCGCTTAATATCGCAGGATCATAGACTGTTTTGGTATGTGTTCTTGCAGATAATTCTCCAGAACCATCTTGTTTCGGTAGACGATATGTATAAGTTGTAACACCCGGCATATCCGGATTTGTGTTGCTACTCTCAATCTTACCACCAAATTTTTCAATGGCCTCATTGAAACTATTTTGATTATGACCCCCGCTAATGCCTCGATCTTTTGTATAGGTGTCAGCAGGCGTTATATTATGATCTTTTAGCCAATCAAAATCTGCCCCCCTGCCTGCTGGGTTTTCAGTATAAATTTTGATTGTATTTCCATCAACAGACGTGAATTGCGTATAGCCATCAGTAGAGAGCTCAAACCCTTCATCAGAAAAATTCGGCGTATAAACTGTACCATCAGAAGTGGTGATGGTGTTATCTGCATTTTTGGTAAAGCCGCTTGGTGGGGTAAAATCATCCCACGCTTGTTGTCTTGCTGTTATCGCGGCGAGATCATCCATAAAAATGGCAACATCATTACCTGCAGAATTTGTTAATGTAGTATGTACTGTTGTACCTGCTGATTGCGTTTCAAAAATTGGCACGCCATCGCTTGTATACCTGCCTGTTCGTATGTAAACATCATTCGTTATATCATTCACTACACTTCCATCTGGAAGCTCTGTATAACCATCTGGCAACTGATAAGAGGGGCTAGGTATACCATTATAGTTATTTGGAATTTCAATAACTTGCCCATCAATGTCAGTGAACTGCGGCAGACCATTATCACTAACCTCAAAGCCATTTTCTGCAAAGTTTGGACTATAAACCGTGCCGTCAGGGGCAGTGATCGTGTTGTCCGTATTTTTGGTAAAGCCGCTAGGTGGGGTAAAATCATCCCAGGCTTTTTGGCGGGCAGTTCCTCGGGCAATGTCATCAAACACTGATTGCGGAATATCGTCAAGCACCGCCAGCGTATTGCCACTATTGGAAACAAAACGCACAACACCACCAACAACGCTTATGCCAGCTGCAAAGAATAGATAACGAGTGGTGCTAGGGTTTAATCATTTTTTTCCAAC
>WTKA01000088.1 GCA_011524605.1 Hyphomicrobiales bacterium
CTCTAAGCCTAATCCTACTTTATATTAAATTCCAATATATGGGCGGCAGTGTTTTCAATGCTGCTCATAAAATATCTACGTCTTTTTTTCGTTTGTTTATAACGATAGGTTTTTTATGCGCTTTTCATCCACTTTAGCTTTGATTCTCGTTTGTTTTTTGCCTATTAGTGTGTTGGCGCAAGACAATAAAGAGCTTGTACAAGTCAAAGACCGCTCTATTAATCCGAATTTAAAAGTTCAAAAATTTACTGATTGGACTTATCGCTGTTCTTATGAAGATAGTGCTGATGGGCAGCAGGCAGATAAGAGTTGCGAGCTTTCTCAAGCTGTTATGGTTGGTCAAGGCGATAATCAAAGCCCAATTCTTAATTTTTCTATTGCAAAAGCAGATGATAAAGCGGGTAAAGTCAAATGGGCGTTGATTGCTTTGACGCCATTGGACGTGCATTTGCCATCAGATTTTGGTTTGCAATTTGGTAAAACGCAGCCAGTGATAACCCGTTATAGAAATTGTAATCAGCTGGGCTGCTGGGTTGTTATTCCTGCTACAAATAAAATTATCTCAAATATGAAGCGTTATGGCGATGGATTTGGTGCCTTTCGTTTGCTTAATGGTCAGGCCATTAAAGTTAAGTTCTCGTTGCTTGGGTTTACAAAGGCTTTTAGCGCTTTAGAACAAGGGGTTGACCCTGATGTGAATGCGTCTTTTTCTCCCGTAACAGAGAATGATGGAGTGCAAGAATGATGCGCTTTTCTCTTGTTCTTATTTCGACATTATTGCTCTCAACACCATCGCTTCTGGCACAATCTAATTTAGATGCTGCGCAAAGCCAATCAGAGCAGCTGCAACGAGATAGGGCAGCTCAAGAGCGTGAAGAGCGTTTAGAGCAACTGCGCGCGCAAAATCGCTTGAAAAAGACGGGGGAAGAAGCAGATGATGCAGCTCGAGAGCTAGCGGTTGCCAATAGCCCTTGCTTTGATATTCATCAAATAGATGTTATAGGCGTTACAAAAATATCAAGCTATAAAATTGGCAAGATTAAGCGTGATTTTGTCAATAATTGTCTTTCAGTACCAGATTTAAATCTTATTTTAAAGCAGATCACAGGGCTTTATATTGATAAGGGCTATATCGCTTCGCGTGCCTATTTGCCAGAGCAAGACCTTAAAGATGGCACACTTGAGATAAGCGTTGTTGAAGGTCAGATGGAAGCTCTTATTTGGGATGCAGATAAGACAAAGAATAGAACACAGTTGCAAACAGCTTTCCCTAATCGACAAGGGAAAATTGTAAATTTGCGGGATATTGAGCAAGGCGTTGATCAAATCAACCGCTTGCAATCCAATAATGCGCAGATGCAGCTTGAAGCTGGTTCTAAGCTTGGGCAATCTATTTTAGCGATCAAAAATCAACAATCAAAGCCATGGTATGGCAGTATTAGTTTTGATAATTTAGGGTCTGAATCAACGGGTAAATATAAATCAGCAATCACGCTTGGTTATGATGATCTGTTAGATATGAATGATAGTTTTTCATTAAGCTATAGTCGGAGTTTAAATGAATTTCCTTACCAATATGGACCTGAGAAAAATAAATTAAGTGATAGTTTAAATATCAACTATTCTGTTCCCTATGGCTATTGGACTTTTAGCTTAGCTGGCAGTTTGTCCCATTATGAAACGAGCATTCAAGGCATTTTTAGTGAAATCCGCACCTCAGGCCGCTCTGATAGTTGGTCTGTTACCGCTGATCGTGTTTTGCATCGAGATCAAAAATCTAAAACATCTTTATCCTCGACATTTTTGCGCAAAAGCAATGAGAGCTTTTTAATGAATAGTTTAATCGAAAGTTCTAGTCGTGCTTTGACCACAGCCAATCTTTCATTAACACATTCACGCCAAATGCTTGGCGGGCAAGTGCTGGCTACAGGCACTTATGAACGCGGCTTGAAGCTTTTTGGCGCTTTCAATGATAAAACAGCAGCGGATGACAGCCCTAAAGGACAATTTGATAAATTGTCTTGGTCATTAGGCTATACCGCACAAACACAGGCAAAAGGTTGGACATTTGGTTTTGATAGTCAATTTTCAGGCCAATGGTCTGACGATCTTTTATTTGGCTCTGAGCAATTTTCTATCGGTGGCATAAGTAGTGTTCGCGGTGTCATGTCTTCATTGCACGCGGGTAATAATGGCTTCTTATCGCGTAATGAGCTCTCTATCGCTTTGCCTAAAACAGGTGAAAAATTTATGGATATAGTTTTTGGGCAGGCCGAGTTTTATGGCGCCATTGATATGGGGCATA
>WTKA01000106.1 GCA_011524605.1 Hyphomicrobiales bacterium
ATTCTTTCAAGCCTGGCCTGCGCAATGAGCCTTGCGGGTAATAGATGAGGATTTGCGTGGCAACCGATGTGAACTTTACCAATCTCATCCAATATAAGCTCAGCAAGGCAAAAAAACGGGCTATTAATGCTTTGTCTGCCTGTCTCCCCCATGAATTTGTTGCTATTCGGCGCTCGGAAAATAGCTCTATTCCCATAAGGATAGATCTCCATCATAGCCCTGTTGAAACAGACTTGGATGTCTATCAACTTGTTACCAAAACATCATTTTTTACCCTGCATATTGATCCACAATTTTGCCATCATTATTTGATGCAAACCCTGCCCCAATGGCAGCATGAGCAAGATAATATTCTCACGGATCCTGACTTTATCAATAGCTTTTCCCTCACCCATTTATTATATTTTATAGCGCCGAATTTAAAAATGGAGATCACCTATAAAGGCAGATCATCTATAGAGGAAGCACCACCTGCCAGATCGGATCTTTGCTTTTGCATCCAAATGGCCAACGCCAGCTATGCAGGCCATCTATGGATTGAAAAATTTACTATCTCTGAACAAAAATATGTGCGTACTTTTCAAAAATACAATGACGCACCAACCATCCTCCCTTGCTTTGCTCAACTGTTGCTCAAAAAGCAATTAAGCATCGAAACCGTCAGTAATATTGCAGCAGGCGATGTAATCCTGTGGGATAATATCGTTAAAGAAGGATTTGGAGCTTACATCCATATCCAAGGTATGGGATATATTCAGGGGTATATTTCTCTTAACGCCTCAAACAAGATCACACTAACCGGATATATCAGGGACTTCATGGAAGACGAAAATACAATTGAGCCCGCAACTGTCGCCCCTCAAGCAGCGCAAGAAACCGCAAAGGAACGACGGGCAAGGCGGCGGCGCGAAAGATTGAATGAAAAGGCTAATGAGGAGGCTCCTGCTGCGGAAGGGAACACAGAAGCACACCCTAATGACCCAAATACCGGCCCGCTATTTTCAGCAAGTTTAGAGCAAATCCCCGTCAATATTCAAATCTGCCTTGCAAGCATGAATTTACCACTTGATCAGGTGCGAAGCTGGCATGCGGGTCAAATTGTTGATGTAGATGTTGATCTTAATCGTGCCTTTGCTATCCATGCGAATGGGAAATATATGGGTGATGGTGAGTTAGTTTTAATTGAAAATAAAATAGGCGTGCAAATTAAAAGCTGGCCAACAAAGCAGGGGTGATATGGACGAAACGATCAGCATTCCGGCGGTTTTTCCCACCTTTATCACCGTGATATCCATGTCCTTGATCCCCTTTTTAGTGGTCATGGGCACAGCCTTTGCAAAAATTTCTATTGTACTGATGTTGCTACGAAACGCTCTTGGAACCGCACAAGCACCCTCAGGTATGATTTTAAACTCTCTAGCTATCTCACTTACCGCTTTTATCATGGTACCGGTGGTTGACGATATTATTCGCATCATTCGTGAAAATGATCATAATCTTTCTGATTGGGATAATGCTATTGAATTATATGGCGCGGTTGCTGATCGCATGGGACTTTATCTTAAAAAACATACAACCGATCAGGAACTTTCCTTCTTTATGGATGCCGCCCATGCCATTTGGCCTGAACAATTGCATCGCTATATCCATCAAGACAATATATTTCTTTTGCTTCCAGCCCATGCCATCTCTGAAATTACCCGCGCTTTTGAGATTGCTTTTTTATTATTCATCCCCTTTTTAGTGATCGATATGGTGGTCTCCAATATTTTGCTTGCAATGGGAGCGATGATGGTTCCCCCCAACTTGGTTGCTCTGCCCATGAAAATTTTATTATTCGTTGCATCCGATGGTTGGTCAAAACTGCTGCATGCATTAATTTTGAGCTACATATAGCTGCACAAAGCACCTTTAAACAAAATGTTTATCTCTATGTTTTTGAGGAATTGAACAAAATTAATAGATCCTGAGCCTAAAGCTTAGCCCGCGGACGATTGGAATGAAGAGAAAGATAAGTCATGGAAGAAACGGCAGTTTTACTTGAGGCCAAGCTTGCGCTCACCTTTGTTTATAATTTATCTATGCCTATCTTGCTTACAGCGGTTGCGGTTGGTCTTACTGTCGCCTTATTACAGGCTGTTTTATCCTTGCAAGAACAGTCCCTAGCATTTGTTGCGAAACTCTTTGCCATTGTTACTTTGATCACTTTAAATGGCGCTCAATATGGCGCTGAATTGCTTTTATTGATCGACCATATATTTAATCGTATTACCCAATTTTAAGAAGTGGGTAATCGTATCAAAC
>WTKA01000015.1 GCA_011524605.1 Hyphomicrobiales bacterium
AGCAGCTTTTATTCTTTGATATTATTTATAATAGCGCTTATTAATTTGCTTGCGCTGCGCGCTCTGCACGCTTTCTTTCATGTGGATCAAGGAAACGCTTGCGCAGGCGGATATGGTTTGGCGTTACTTCCACCAGCTCATCATTATTAATAAAGCCAAGAGCTTGTTCTAATGATAATATTTTAGGTGGCGTAAGGAAAATACCATCATCCTTGCCCGAAGCGCGCATATTGGTAAGCTTTTTACCCTTAATTACATTCACTTCAAGATCATTGCCGCGTGTATGTTCACCAACAATCATGCCTTGATAAACGGCAGTACCCGGCTTGATAAGCATAGGGCCGCGATCTTCAAGGTTAAATAGGGCGAAGGCAACCGCATCGCCATCAACCATGGAAATAAGAACCCCATTGTGGCGCGATGGAATATCGCCCTTATAAGGTGCGTAAGAATGGAAAAGGCGGTTGATTGTTGCTGTGCCGCGCGTATCACTGAGCAAAATTGGCTGATAGCCGATTAAGCCGCGTGTTGGGACATGAAAGACGATACGTGTACGACCATTGCCTGAAGGGCGCATTTCCTGCATATCGCCTTTACGCTTAGAAAGACCTTCAACAACAGAGCCTGAATATTCATCATCCACATCAACGATACATTCTTCAATTGGCTCAAGCGTATTGCCATTTTCGTCTTTTTTCATCACAACATGTGGACGACCAACGGAAAGCTCAAAGCCCTCACGGCGCATATTTTCGATCAAAATGCCCATTTGCAATTCACCACGACCGGCAACTTCAAAGCTGTCCTTATCGTCTGTGTCGCGAACTTCAAGAGCAATATTACCTTCCGCTTCTTTCATTAGGCGATCACGGATGACACGGCTTTGAACCTTGTCCCCATCACGACCCACAAGCGGGCTATCATTAATGCGGAATGTCATCGCAAGTGTAGGCGGATCAATAGGTTGCGCTTCTATCGGGTCTGTCACCTCGGGGGCGCAAAGCGTGTGAGCAACATTGGCGTCTGATAGGCCTGCGATTGAGATGATATCCCCTGCTTTAGCGCTGTCTGTTGGGACGCGTTCTAGGCCATTAAAGGCAAGCACTTTAGATACGCGACCTTGTTCAACAAGCTTGCCATCTTTATCAATCGCTTTGATAGGCATTGTTGGCACAACTGTGCCGCTTGTGATACGGCCTGTTAAGATACGACCAAGAAAATTATCTGTATGAACAGTGGTCGCAAGCATTTTAAATGGGCCTTCTTCCACATCTGGCTCGCTGAAATGCTCAACGATTTTATCAAATAGTGGTGCCATATCTTCTTGAGGGCCATCAGGGCTTTCAGCCATCCAGCCTTGTTTTGCAGAACCGTATAGAATAGGAAAATCTAGCTGCTCTTCATTTGCATCCAAATTTGCAAACAGATCAAATGCTTCGTCGACCACTTCTTCTGCGCGCTGTTCAGGCTTATCAATTTTGTTAATGGCAACGATCGGCTTTAGACCAACTTTAAGCGCTTTAGACACAACAAATTTTGTTTGCGGCATAGGCCCTTCAGCAGCATCAACAAGAACAACAGCGCCATCAACCATGTTTAAGATACGTTCCACTTCACCGCCAAAATCAGCATGACCAGGCGTATCTACAATGTTAATGCGGGTATCTTTCCAAATCAGCGATGTAACCTTAGCCATAATCGTAATGCCACGCTCTCGTTCAAGGTCATTACTATCCATCACACGGTCTGCGACTTGTTGATTATCTCTGAAGGTACCGGACTGCTTTAATAGAACATCAATTAGAGATGTTTTACCATGGTCAACGTGCGCGATAATCGCGATATTACGAAGTTTTTTAGTCATAAAATGCTCTGATAAATTATCATTTTTAGGCATAATCTGGGAGATGCCTAAAAATTAGTTTCTTTGTTAGCTCGCCTTGTATCGGGTAAAAGCTAAAAAGTAAAGCATGTGTTTTGAATTGGGGGCTGCGCATATAAAAATCACCCCACATTGGAGAGGGGTGATAGAGCAGTAAAGATGTATTGATAAAGATATTATGCAGCTTCAGCGTCAATTTGCTTTACATTTGATTGAGCTGAACTGATGGCAATTTTCTTTGCTTTTTTCTCTTCAGGAATGACATGGGCAAGGGATATATGTAACAAGCCATTTTTTAAATTTGCTTCCCCTACAACCACATGATCTGCCAGCTCAAATTGGCGTTCAAAGTTGCGTGCGGCGATCCCATGATGTAAAATTTCAATGGGCGTATCAGTCGGCTTTTGGGTTTGTTTTTCCCCTGTAATGGTGAGCCTATTTTCTTTCACTTCAATAGCCAACTCTTCTTCTTCGAAGCCAGCTACAGCCATAGAAATTTGATAATTATCTTCATCAAGGCGCGCTATATTATAAGGGGGGAAGCTTGTTTGTTGGCTCTCAAGAGCGCTCACATTATCAAGCAGGTTAAATAAGCGGTCAAAACCAACGGTAGAACGGTAAAGAGGGGTTGGGTCAAATCTCATGATGCAAGTCCTTTCAAAGCAATTTGCAGTTTTTTTACTATGTTCCCAGCTTTGCCGGCGAACATTTTTTAACAACCCACTTCATGCGGCGTTGTTAGATTAAATGTGGAAATGGACTGTTTGAATTTCAAGTCTATAGGCAAGTTTTTATTTTATCTATTAACTTTAAAGGGTATAAATTAGCTTTGATTATTTTGCTATTAATATTATTTCATCAGTTGTTTTTTGAATGCAAGAAAGTTTAATTATCAAATTCTTGATGAGTTTTTCCAAATGTAAAGGGTAATAAAAGCGTCCACAGAGGTTTGGTAGGCTTTTCATTTTGTGCTTCTTTTAATCCCAGTATCATTTCGCTATGCCCTTGCTCAGGCGCATGGGTATATGTTTTGAAAAGCTTATCCCATATGGAAAAGTTAAACCCATAATTTGTGTCGCTTTCACGAATAATAATTGAGTGGTGGATGCGATGCATATCAGGCGTGACAATGATTTTGCGCAGATGCTTATCTAGTTTTTCAGAGAGATTAAGGTTTGAATGGTTAAACATCGCAGCGCCATTGAGTATAACTTCAAAAATAACAACACATGCCGCAGGTGCGCCTAATAAAACCACAAGCGCTATTTTATACAGCATTGATAAAATGATTTCGATAGGATGGAAGCGTAAGGCGCTCGTAACATCAAGGTCAATGTCTGAATGATGCACCTTGTGAATGCGCCATAATATAGACATTTTATGGGAAGCTACATGTTGCGCATAGATTGCAAGATCTAGCAGGATGAAGCAGATGACACCGCTGATGATCGGCGGTGTATCAAGCCAGTGAAACAGGCCAATATTTTGTGTTTCTGCCCAAAGAGCAGCACCCACGGCAAAGATGGGAAGCAGCAAACGTAATATGAGAGAGTCGATAATCACAAGTAGCCAATTGGTAAGCCATCGCCACCCTCTACCGCTCACTCTTTCTTTTTTGGGAAAGAATAATTCTGCCATGGCAAATATAGAAAAAAGCCCAATAAAGACCACAAGACGAAGCGTTGATTCATGTTCTATAATTGCCATTTTGTTCTCATATAATGTTTTGCTATGTGGATAAAAGATGCTAGTGAATATAATTAAGTTACATTAAATGACGATAATAATAAATTTTCAATGAGATTGTTGAATCTATGAGTTTTAAAGCTACACTCCTCACCCTATATCCCGAAATGTTCCCTGGTACGTTAGGATATTCTTTGGCTGGCAAAGCAGCTGAAGAAGGGCGCTGGTCTTGCGAAGCGATTAATTTACGTAAATTTGGTGAGGGGAAGCATAAAAAAGTAGACGACACTCCTACAGGCGGTGGGGCAGGTCTTGTCATGTCTGCTGAACCGATCGCAAAAGCGATTGATGAGCATATCTGCCCTGAGGATATGCGCCCTAAAATTATGATGTCCCCCAGAGGCAAGCCTTTAAACCAAGCCAAAGTAAGAGAGCTAGCTCAAGGAGAAGGAGCAATCATTCTTTGTGGTCGTTTTGAAGGCATAGATCAGCGGGTTATTGATCATTATGGCTTTGAGGAAATCTCTATCGGAGATTACGTCCTCTCTGGTGGAGAGCCAGCGGCGCTTGTGTTGCTTGATTCAGTGGTTAGACTATTGCCTGAGGTCATGGGGTCTCCTGATTCAGAGGTGAGCGAGAGTTTTGAGAATGGCTTACTTGAATATCCTCAATATACAAAACCGCGTCAATGGCGTGGAAAAGATGTGCCTGAAATTTTGCTTTCTGGCGATCATGGGGCAATTGAAAAATGGCGCCATCAACAATCATTAAAGCTTACAAAGCAAAGACGACCAGAATTGCATAATAAATTTTTAAAGTCATAGATTTTGATCTATGAAATATGTCAATTGAAACAGCGTTATCACAATAATGTGATTACAACTTTTAAAATATATTAAAGAATCTTTTCTATCTTCATGCCAGTTTTATTTAAATTGGTTCGTAAAATGAAATATCTTGTTTTATGCGTTGTTTTTTTCCTATTATTAGCGGGCGCAAAGGCTAGTGAGTATAATGTTGGCGTGGTGTGGGCAGGTAAGTCCTCCATGTCAGAAAGAGTGCTTTATGGTTTTGAATATCGTTTAAAAGAACTAAAAGTTGATGTTGATTTAGATGTTCAATCGTCTTTGAAAGATATTGATACCCTTGATAGAACGGTAAAAGCTTTTGAGGCTGAGGGAAAAGACGCGCTCGTTGTTTTGCGATCCAATGGTTCTGCCTATCTTGGCGCTAATCCACCTTCTATCCCTACATTCATTGGGGGCGGTAATTTACCATCAGAATTAGGTTCTGTAAAAAATATGGATGCGCCTGAGGGGAATGTTACGGGGGTAACCTATTATCTGCCGATTGAAGTGCCTTTAGAAAGCTATCTTGCTATTACACCAAAGGTGAAGTCTTTTTTACTCATTAACCAAAAAGGATATCCTTCCTCTGCTATTGACTGGAAGGGGACAGAAAAGACCTGTAAGGCTTTAAACTTGAAATGTGCGAATGGTCTCATCTCGTCGAGAGAAGAATTAGTTGAGCTAGTGAAGGACAGAATTTCTGAATTTGATGCTGTTATTTTAGGTAATCAGGCTTTGGCTTTTGAAAATGTTGATGCCATTCTTGAGCATGTTAATAATAAACCGATTTACTCTTATGCCGCTGAGGGCGTGAAAAGAGGGGCACTTGGCGGTGTTGTTGCAGATGATGTCAAGCTCGGCAGCATGTTAGCAGATTCATTTTTTGAAGTTATTATAAATAATAAACCCATAAAAACAGTGCCTGTAAAAATGGATGATAAACCTGCCATTATTCTAAATGCTAAGGCAATAGATAATCTAAAGTTAGAGATTTCACCATTACTTCTGAATTTTTCAAAGTTTGTAGATAATTAAGGGCGCGCTGTAATGAAAAATATAAAATTAACTTATATAATCCCTATAGGATTTATTATAACGTCCCTTGTTATGATTGTTTTATGGCTCGTTGGCAGTGCGGGCATGAAGCAAATGTCTTCATCAACTGAGCAGTTATATGAAAAATCTTATATTGCCACTAGTAACGCATTAGAAGCACAAAATGCAATATTTGCAATTCAGAAAATTATGGATGTTGTCTCAATCGCGCAAACACAAGCGGCTATAGACGCAGCATCTAGTCAGACTGTAGCGCTAGAAAAAAATATTCTTGCAAAGTTTGATTTACTAAGAGAAACTGCTCCTAAACAGCAAGCGTTATGTGATTATTTAAATGCAATGTTTGATCAATGGCGTGAGGATCGCGCTAAAATTGCTGATATCGCAAAGCAAAAAATACAAAATGAAGGAACAAATAGAACATTGTTATTTGTTCGTTCGATCAGATATAATAACATGTCTAATGATACCGCCTCTGAACTTATTGCCACATTAGATACAATTATTGCTAGCTCAAAGGATGAAGCAAAAGATTTCGTACAAGCGAATGTTAGTCAAAAAGAGCAAGCCAGCAATATATTTATTGTTGCTTTGATAACAGCGCTTGTTATAGCGATTTCAATATCTATCGCTGCTTTTAACTCTGCAAAAAGCGTTACTTTGCCTTTAGAAAAACTCTCAAAAATAATTATTGAGCTATCTAAAGGGAATAGGAATATAGCAATACCATATACCAATCTTCAAAATGAAGTTGGTGTTCTTGCAAAAGCTGCAGAAGTTTTGCGTGGCAATATTATTGAAAAAGAAGCTTTATCGCACAGAGAAGCTAGAAATAATGCAGATAGTAAAGTTGAACGCCAAAACTTATTACGTAATGTTGCGAATAAGTTTGAACGCAAAGCATTAAAATCTGTCTCTGAAATATCGCTTGAAGCGAAAAATACTCAAGATATGTCTAGCGGTTTGTTGCGCATGATGAAAAAGACATCGCAGACTGCTGAGCAGGCGCAGCAATCTTGTAGTGAGGCTAACTCATATAGTATTGAAATTTCAGATGCGACAAGCTCTTTAGCTTCCTCAGTGGTTGAGGTTAGTCATAAGGTAACAAGTGCTAATGTTGCTGCAAAAGAGGCAGTTGAGCTTGTAAATACAGGTCATGAAACACTGGGTCTTCTTCTAGGTTCTTCTGATAAAATTAATGACATTTCTGCGCTTATTTCTGGAATTGCCGCTAAAACAAATTTATTAGCACTTAATGCCACTGTTGAAGCTGCGAGAGCGGGTGAGGTTGGCAAGGGATTTGCTGTTGTTGCATCAGAAGTGAAAGAGCTGGCAAAGCAAACAGCGCAGGCAACTGTAGAAATTAGCGATAATATTTCTATAATGCAGGATTCTGTTAACAAGACAGCCATGTCTATGGATGCAATTGGCGATAGTATTTCAATGATTAGCACTGCCTCAGATGATATTGTTGACCGTGTGAATCTGCAAAAAACAATAACTGAAAGTATTAATAATAATTCTCAGCAATCAATGCAAAAAATATCTTCAGCTTTTGAAGCGGTGGGGAACATGAATAACGCGATGGTGCATACAAAAACATCTGCAAATGATGTGCATGGTTCATCAAAAGTCATGCTTGATACAACACAAAATCTAGAGAAGCATGTCAGTGAATTTTTAGAAACGGTGCAAGCATCTTAAGTGCATTTTATTTTGATGTTTAGATGGTGTTTGGCGTTCGTCAAAGCTGGCAAATAAAGTAAAATAGGCGTATACAATATCTATTTATGAATCCTTCCTCTAAAGCATTCAAAATAAAAAACATGCTCTTTATTTTAAGAGCATGTTTAAAGCGTAAAAGAATTAAAAAATAAAAATTAATCCATGTCGATTGATATTGCCTCAGGGTAAGCCCAAGGCGTTAAAGAAGCAATGGCACCGCTAATAACTGTTGTAAAAATAGCGCCTGCAAGGCCAGCATTTGTTGCTGTTGTAATTTCTTTTTCTTTTGCTACAAATGATTGGATACCAGTTTCACCATTATATTTACAAATCACTTGAAGATCAGATGGTCTGCCACGGTTGGCAAAGCCTTTGCGCTGGCGGAAAGTTGGCATAATCACTTTTGCAGGTGTTGTTATAGAAGCATAAACTTCAAGAGAGTCTAGCTTACATAACGCGCCGGCAACTTCTACTCGCTCTTTACCTGTTCCTGTATAGGCGCGAACGACAATTGTATTATCCCCTGAAATACGCTCTTCGGTTAAAGCGGATTTATGGGATGCTTTTGTGGGCGGCTCTGTGATTTTCAAAGGCGTTGCACACGCTGCAACTAATAAAAGGCTACTTAAAACAAGGGGTTTTTTTAGTATTTTCACGAAGCTTTCTCCAAATAAATTGCTTGCAATATTCGGTTGCAAACTAATCTTATCTATCAAAACTTGCAAGGGAATATTAACTAGGGTCTGAACTCAATA
>WTKA01000065.1:0-12758 GCA_011524605.1 Hyphomicrobiales bacterium
GTTATCACGGGTTTACTTACGGGTTTATTTCAAGCAACATAGTATAAAATATGGCTACTCAGCTAAAGCATATTCATAAGCCCGCAATTTTTTGAATTTTTTCAAAACTTAAAAATTGCTCAAGATGCTGGGCGAATTCAGTCAATGTTTGTTCTATTGTCGCATCATATTGACGAGGCGTATGAGCCTTCCTTGTTAGCTTCTCAAGGAAATAATTTCTAAATTCATCCGAAGAAAAAAGCCCATGTAGATAGCTACCCATTATTTTACCATCCATCGATTGCGCGCCCTCTGGCTTTTTTTCAAGGTGAAAGAGGGGACGTGAGCAATCTTCCCCTGTTGTAACACCTAAATGGATTTCATAGCCCTTGAGCTTAATTTCTTGCTCAAAAACCCCTTCAATTGGGCGAACTGTTTTATCATTTGTAAGCACCGTTTCAACATCCAATAAGCTTAGGCCAGAGATTGTTTTTGACTTGCCTTCAATACCATCAGGATCAGAAATTATATTACCCAACATTTGATAACCGCCACAAAGGCCTAATATTCGACCGCCCCGCCGTATATGCGCATAGATGTCATAATGCCATCCCCATTGTTTTAACTGCTCTAAATCAGATATTGTCGCTTTTGACCCGGGGATAATAATTAAATCCGTTTCTACGGGAATAGGGTTGCCATGGGAAATAATACTAAGACTCACGCCATCTTCTTGCGCTAGCGGGTCAATATCATCAAAATTTGCAATTCGAGGAAGCCTCAATACGGCAATATTATATATATCGTCTGACTGATTTTGGTTTTGATATTTTTTTGAAAGCTCCAAACTATCTTCAGCAGGGAAAAGATGTGCCTTTTCAAAAAAAGGTAACACCCCTAAATCTGCCCAACCCGTTGCATTATTTATGGCCAATATGCCGTCATCAAAAAGACTTATATCGCCTCTAAACTTATTGATGATATAACCTTTAATCCGGTCTCGATCTAATTGGTTCAGCACATGAAAGCAGCCAACAAGATTTGCAATCACGCCGCCTTGCTCAATATCTGCTACCATAACGACAGGCAAATTTACCGCTTCTGCAAATCCCATATTTGCAATATCGCCAGCGCGCAAATTTACTTCCGCAGGACTTCCCGCGCCTTCTACAATAACAATATCATATTGTTGTTGTAACCTTTCATAGCTTTGAATGACAAAAGGTAACAGCTCCGCCTTCATTTTAAAATAGTCACGCGCCTTTACTTGCGCATATTTTTTACCCTGCACGATAACTTGAGACCCGCTTTCCCCTTCAGGTTTCAGCAATATAGGGTTCATATCTGTTGTTGGCTCAATGCCGCAGGCAAGTGCTTGCAGAGCCTGAGCGCGGCCTATTTCCCCGCCCTGAACCGCAGCTGCATTGTTTGACATATTTTGCGGTTTAAACGGGGCAACCCTCAACCCATGCATCTGAAATAAACGGCACAAGCCAGCAACGACAAGGCTTTTTCCCGCATTAGAATTTGTCCCTTGGATCATTAATCCTGACATTAAAATTCAATGCCTATTTGTGCCTTAACACCTGAGCGGAAGGGATGTTTTACCATTGTCATCTCTGTAACAAGGTCGGCTGCTTCTATTAAATCATCTTTTGCATTGCGACCTGTAACAATAACATGCTTCATTTCAGGGCGGGCATTAAGAACTGGCAAAATTTCATCAAGACTTAAATAATCATAGCGCAAGACAATATTTAATTCATCAAGCAGGACAATATCATGTTCATCATCTTCAATGAGCTGCTTCGCTTTTGCCCAAGCTATTTGAGCAGCTTCTATATCACGTTGACGATCCTGTGTTTCCCAAGTAAAGCCCTCGCCCATTGTATTAATTGTAACTTGGTCAGAAAATTTTTCTAAAACAGCACGTTCACCCGTTTCCCACTTGCCTTTAACAAACTGAATGATGCCAACTTTTTTGCCATGACCAAGAGCTCTGAAAATAAGGCCAAAAGCAGCAGTAGACTTGCCTTTACCCTTTCCAGTGTGCACAATAAGAAGGCCTTTTTCTATTGTTTTAGTCGCAATAATTTTATCACGTGCTTGCTTTTTCTTGCGCATTTTTTCAGCATGGCGCTCATTTAATTCTTCTTCAGTCATATTATCTTTCGCCGACATTATCACTCTCCATATTTAAATAGGCATGTACATCATTACGTCTTGTATTCCATAGATTTTTTTCTAATGCTTTTTTAAAAAGGTCACACATTTCTTGCCATGCGTCTATATTTTTATCTTTCATAAATATACTCACTTGCTGATCAACAACATAAGCCTCGAACAACGCATCAAAATGTTGAGATGAAACAGCATTTGTTGACGCGGCAAAACCATAAAGATAGTTGACAGTAGCTGAAATCTCAAATGCGCCCTTATAGCCGTGTTTTTGAACAGAAGATATCCATTTAGGATTAGCGGCACGCCCGCGAACAATCAAACCAATTTCCTCATTCAAAGCCCTGATAACAGGGCGATCTGGACGGGAATGGTCATTATGATAAGCCTTTGGCACTGTTCCTTTTGCTTGCTCAACAGCGGAAGATAGCCCACCTTCAAACTGATAATAATCATCTGAATCAAGCAAATCATGCTCACGATTATCTTGGTTTTGAATAATCGCATCAACGCTCGAAAGTTGGTTAGAAAAATCATCAAGCATTTTTTTGCCATCAAATCCTTCTCCATAACCATAACTTCCCCATTCTAAATAAGCGTTGGCAAGATCATCTCTATTATCAAATAAATCTTCATCAATCATGGCTTGCAAACCTGCACCATAGGCACCCGGTTTAGAGCCATAAATGCGATTGCGTGCCTGTTTCAAGGCTTGTTGTTCATCTACCCCTTGGCTCATAAGCGCATTTTTTCTTTCTAATATACGCGCTCGCATAGGATTATTTTCTTTAGGTTCATCAGCTTCTGCAACAAGCTTTACAGCACTTTCATATATCGTCATCATGGAAGCAAAAGCATCACGGAAAAAGCCTGAAATGCGTAAAGTAACGTCTACACGCGGACGAGCAAGCTCTGTGATATCAATCAGTTTCACCCCTGTAACGCGGCCTGATTTTGGTTCCCAAACGGGTTTAACCCCCATCAAAGCAAGAGCCTGCGCAATATCATCGCCCCCAGTGCGCATATTTGATGTTCCCCATGCTGTTAACGCCATATGGGTTGGCCATTGCCCTTCATCAGAAACATAGCGTTCAACTAACAGTTCAGCTGATTTTTGCCCCAGCTCCCAAGCCGTTTGCGTAGGCACAGAACGCGTGTCCACCGAATAAAAATTACGGCCTGTCGGTAAAACATCTAATCGCCCTCGAGAAGGTGCGCCAGATGGGCCTGCCATCACATGTTTGCCTGCAAGCCCACGTATTAAGGCATCAATCTCCTTAGCACCTATTTGATTAAGCATCGGTGCTAAATCATGATTATAATAATTCAGCAGTGCTTTTGTGTTTTTCCAGCTTGAATGACAAGTATATGTATCTTCAATTAAATGACTTGCTAATAATTCAATCCGTTCTATTGTATCACCTGCTGTACGCCAAGCATCTTGCGATAAATTTTGCAAAGCTTCGGGTTTAAAGCCTGAATAGGGTTGAGCCAGATTTTCTGTAAGTGGATCAAAATCATCTATGTTCAAATCAAGACATAAAGCTTTTAAGATAGATTGATCTTGTACGCCCTCCCCGCGCCCTATGCGTAATAAAGCAATCGCTAAATCTGTCTGACCTTCTGCATTCGGATTTTGCCCAAAAATATGCAGTCCATTGCGAATTTGTAATTCTTTGATCGTGCAAAGATGATTATCAATGCCTTGCAATCTTTCATATAAATCTTGTTTATCAGCAATATTTGCATCTTGAGATAAACCCAATCGATCCGAAGCATCGACAATATTTTGCGCTAAAACCTGCCCGCGTCTTGGATCAAGTCCATCAGCGAGATAAAATTCATCAACTAAATTTTCTAGCTCTGATAAATCACCATAAGTTTCCGCTCTTGTTAAAGGCGGCGTCATATGGTCAATAATCACACTATGCATGCGTCGCTTTGCTTGCGTACCTTCTCCGGGATCATTGACAATGAAAGGGTAAAAATTAGGTATCGCCCCTAAAATAGCCTCAGGATAACATGTTTCACTCAGCCCAATCGCTTTTCCTGGCAACCATTCTAAATTACCATGTTTACCCACATGAATGGCAGCATCGCATTTTGCTTTATATTTCAGCCAAAAATAAGTAGCAAAATAATTATGAGGCGGAACAAGATCTGGATCATGATAGCTTTGCTCTGGATCAATATTATAGCCTCTCGCTGGCTGAATACAAAGAGTGATATGCCCAAACTGATGAATTGCAAGCTGGAAAACGTTATTTTCTATAAAAGGATCTTCTTCAGGCGCACCCCATCTTTGCATCACTTCATCTTGTGTTTTTTGAGGTATTGCACTGAAATATTCTAGATAATCTTGTATAGATAAACCAATCGTTGCCTGTCTATTTTGCCTATCTTTCAAGGCATTTGTTTTGCCTTTTTTAAACATATCCATTAGCGCATCAGAAGTCTGCGGATATGCCTCTAGATTAAACCCATGCTTTTTCAAAGCATTTAAAATCTCTATACAGCTTTGAGGCGTATCAAGCCCAACACCATTAGCTAAACGCCCATCTCGATTTGGATAATTAGCAAGAATGAGACAAATAGATTTATCTTTATTCTGTTTCGAGTATAAATCATGCCAATTTGCTGTTAATTTAGCAAGATAATCAATTCGATTTTGCAAGCCTTTATAGATTGTAAATCCCTTAGGATCGCCATTATACGTATATTGCGTTTCTTTTACCGAAATAACCCGCGTTAAAATTCGCCCATCTATTTCTGGTAATACAACATGCATTGCAAGATCACGCGCTGAAAGCCCTCTTGTGTCTTGTTGCCATGCCTCTTCGCTACGCCCTGACAACACAGCTTGTAAAACAATACGCTTTCCACCATCTAAAGCTGTTTGCGCATCTTCATCAACAGCCCCTGTTTTCGACAGAGCAAACCCTGTTGTATTAATAACGATAGAGGGCTGAAAATACTTGAAAATATTCTCTAATATAATCTGGCAGGCAGGGTCTTTTAAACTTGTTATAAAAATTGGCAAAGGCGTAAGCCCTTGCTTTTTCAGTGCTTCTGCAAGCTTATCGATCGGGTCTAATGATCCACCCTGCCATAAAGCTCGGTAAAAAACAATAGGGATAAAGGCTTGCTGATCAGCGCTAAAAAGAGAGTGATATTGATTAATATCATAGGTTTTTTGTTGATAATAAATCGCTGCAGGTTCAATTTTCAGCGCGCTTAATGGCTGCTCATTTTTATTAAGTAAATAGCCGCAATAGTCAATCAGGCGCTTACTATTTTCCTCGCCCCCTTCTTGCAAATAAGAAAGTAGCTTTTCATAATCTTCTATCTCAACATTAGACTGCTGCTGTAAATTTTCATCATGCTTACCATCACCAGACAATAAAATAAGTTTTACGCCATATCCTCTTGAGCATGCAACAAGCTGTTCAACACCATAAGGCCAATAGGCTTGTCCACCTAATAGCCGAACAAGGATTATTTTTGAATAGCGTGCTGTTTTTTCAATAAATAAATCAACGGAAAAAGGGTGGTTTAGGTGTAGCTGATTAACAATTGCAACATCAAGCTCTGATTTTGTCGCCGCATCATGAATTGTTGCCAACTCACTATCAGCTGCAGAGATGAAAATGATATCAGCAGGCTCTAAGCCAAGGTCTGTTGGCTCATTTTCATC
The DNA here is from genome assembly GCA_011524605.1 of Hyphomicrobiales bacterium. Classification (GTDB taxonomy): domain Bacteria; phylum Pseudomonadota; class Alphaproteobacteria; order Rhizobiales; family WTKA01; genus WTKA01. Next base: position 5,852 of record WTKA01000065.1, read on the forward strand.
ATCAAGACCACTTGGTCGTCCTACGACAAGATGCATATAGGATATGATCCTTTAATTGGCTATGCGCTGGGGATTGAAAAATCAGCATTATGCATGCCTATTACAACAAGCTGAGATGGGTTTGCAATACTTGGCTTATCAAAATAGCTATCTAATCGCTTACCAACTGCTTGAATAATATAAGGAGCAACGGCATTTTCAATTGCAACCTTACCCTTTACCCGCAAAATGCCTTTACGCTGTAATATTAACTCAACATAAGCATGAGCTTCTGATTTATCCTTAAACTGAGGTGTTTTGATAACAATTGATTTAAAGTCATCATGGTCATGGTGGTGATGATGGTGATCGTGGTGGTGATGATCATGACCTTCAGCATGGTGATGATGGTGATGATGCCCTTCTCTATCATGAATATCATCTTGAGCATTGGCATCAATACCAAGTAAAATTTCAGGCGCTAATCCTTTTAATGTCGAGTTAATAATTTTAACGTCGTCCCGTTGATGATCTTTGATAATCATGCGAACAAAACCTGATTGATAGCTATCCATTTTATCAGATTTACTGATAACAATTAAGTCAGCGCATTTTATTTGATCTTCAAATAATTCTCTCAACGAAGCTGCATGATCCAATGCTTCATCAGCGCGACGTTGCTGATCAACATCATCTGGATTTGATGCAAAAAGTCCGTCTCGTACCGCAGGTCCATCCACAACAGAGATAACACCGTCAACTGAAACATTTTCTTTGATACCGGGCCAGTTAAAAGCTTGCACAAGCGGTTGAGGCAAAGCTAACCCCGACGTTTCAATAATTATATGATCTGGTCTTTCTTCTCGCTCTAATATACGCGTTATAGCAGGTTGAAAGTCATCCGCCACAGTACAGCAAATACAACCATTCGTAAGCTCTATCACATCTTCTTCAGTGCAATTTGGATTGTTGCATGCTGCAAAAATCCCGCCGTCAAACCCCATATCACCAAATTCATTTACAATCAGAGCAAGTTTAGCCCCATTTGCATTTTCAATTAAATTACGAATAAGTGTTGTCTTACCAGATCCTAAAAATCCTGTAATTATTGTTGCGGCGATTTTTCCAGTCATTCTATTTTCAAATCCAATCAATAGCTATTTCAGCTTAAGCGGTAACCCTGCAGCAACGAATATCACTTGATTTGCAACTTTGGCAACCTTTTGATTGAGCCTTCCCTGCGCATCTCTAAATTTTCTTGCTAATGCATTTTCAGGAACAATACCCATACCAACTTCATTTGAGACAAAAACATAAGGCTGCTTTAACTTTGCAATATTTTCTACAAACGTATCAATGACAGGATTAATATCCTCTTTTTCATTACTTAGCATTTCATTTGTTAGCCATAAAGTAAGGCAATCCACAAGCGTAATTTGCGAAGGCTGTTCAGTTTTCAACAAATGTTGAGATAAATCTTTGAATACTTCTTCCGTTACATCCCAATTTTGTGCGCGACGGTCTTTATGTTTATTCACTCTTTCTCTGGTTTCTTCGTCCCAAATTTGTGCCGTTGCAATATATCTCTTTTTTAGACGTCCATTTGGCAAGCATCTTTGTTCTGCATAAGTACTTTTTCCAGAGCGAGCCCCTCCTAATATTAGGGTAATTTTTGACATAATGTCTCCATTTTACTCTATCATTTTATATAATGAATTTGATTTTAGACTATGGCTTTAAAATAACTGACCCAGTCGTTTTTCTGTTTTCTAAATCTTCATGTGCTTGTTTTGCATCTGCTAGGGCATATACCGTGGGTGATGAAATTTTCACATGCCCTGCAGCGATCACTTCAAATAAATCCCGCGCATTTTCGGCCAATCTTTCCGGTGTTTCTATATAATGAAATAAAGATGGCCTTGTGCATCGAAGCGAGCCTTTTTGCGACAATATGCTCAAATTAAAATCTGGCAATGGCCCTGAAGATTGGCCAAAGCTAATCCACGTGCCACGCAATCGCAAACAATCCAAAGAGGTTGGAAAACTATCTTTACCGACAGAATCATAAACAGCTTCAACACCGACGTTATTTGTTATGTCGGCTACTCTTTGCACAAAATCTTCAGTTTGATAATTGATAACATGATCACATCCTAATGATCGAGCAATTTCAGCTTTTTTATCGCTGCCAACTGTTCCAATAACAGTTGCCCCAAGATATTTTGCCCATTGCGTGAAGATTTGACCAACGCCGCCTGCCGCAGCATGATAAAGAACGTTATCCCCTGCTTGAATTGCATAGCTTTCTTTCACAAGATATCGCGCTGTCATCCCTTTGAGCATGACAGAGGCTGCTATTTCATCACTTATGCTATCAGGAATCTTCACAATTTTAGAAGCGTCAATGGTGCGTTTGTGAGCATATGAACCCAAAGGGCCAGCATAGGCAATGCGATCCCCTACTTTAAAATTAGTTACCTCAGCACCCACTTCCTCAACAATACCAGCGGCTTCATTACCAGGAATGAAAGGTAGGGACGGTGCAGGATAAAGACCTGAACGAAAATAAGTATCAATAAAATTGAGGCCAATCGCTGTATGAGAAATAAGCACTTCACCGCTGCTAGGTTTGGAGATCTCATGATTTTTATAAACCAATACGCTAGGATCGCCAGTTTGTTCCACAAAAACCGCTTTCAACATATTTTCCCCAAACCATTATTATATTTCTTTTTATATAGTGCAGCATAAAATAAAACCCATAGCTTGCAAAACATAATTATGATTTTATTGATTAATTTCAACAGTAAAGCATTGTTGTTCTAAAAACAGACATTGCTAAAACGGGTCTAAACGCTATATATATCATGTGTAATAGCCAAAATATAATAGGATTTAGGTTATGAATATTTCAAATAGTGATAATATTTGTGTTGTGGGTGGCGGCCCTTTAGGAGCAATTACTTGCTTGGGAATAGCGAAGGCTTTGCCCAACAATAAAATATACTGGGTTAAAGGTGAAAAACGTGCAGCAAGCCAACGCAGCGTTGCCGTAATGAAACCAGGCATTGATTATCTTAAAAGTTTAGATATTGATTTTGATAGCCTAACGTCATTTAATCAATTAAAAGGGCTTAGACTTGTTGATATAACACAAAATCTATTGTCCGCTCCTGAAACATTATTCATGTCAGAAGAAATCGGCTTAGATTATTTCGCGCTTGGTTTGAATGACAACCTCATTGTATCAGAGCTTAATAAAAAAATTTCAACTTACAAAAACATCATCCACTTTGATGTGAATTTGAAATCCATAATATTTGAAAATAATCTTAAAACCCTATGCCTTGAAAATAATGAGAAAATATCTGTGTCAGCTATACTAGCCTGTGATGGAAAATTCTCTCTAACTAGAAAATTGGCAGATATAAGCCATAATTTGACAGAGCTTTCTCAAGTAGCTTTAACGACAAATTTAACGATCACGGGCGATCATAATCTAATATCTACTGAATTTCATACAAAAGATGGCCCCTTCACCTTTGTGCCTAATGGAGAAAAGCAGGTTAACCTTGTTACCATGCTTGATAGAAAAAAAGCGGAATATTATGCTTCGGACTTATCCCTTTTAAAAAATTGGGTAAACCAGCAAAGTTTTGGTTTGTTAGGCCATATAAGCTCAACGATTACGCCGCAAATTATTCCACTGCACAAACTTACTGTTTCGTCACTCTATAAAAATGGCGTATTTTTAGTGGGTGACAGTGCCCATGCTTTCCCACCTATTGGCGCGCAAGGGTTTAATCTAGGGCTTAGAGATGTAAAATCTTTGATTGATCTCTTCTCTACAGAAGCATCCTTATCAAAAATTGGAGCTGATTATCAAAAAGCACGTTTTGCTGATATTAAATTTAGAACACAAGCTGTTATGAGCTTAAATCAATCTTTATTATCAGGTCTCATCCCAATCAGCCCTGCGCGCGCTGTTGGTCTCAGTTTGATAAAGCAAATGCCAGCTCTTAAAAGAAAAATAATGAAAGCTGGCATGGGCAATGCGTATTTTTCATAAAAATTAGTATCTACACTTAATCCACAAGCGGATTAGATGTAAAAAGGCGCTTACAAGCGCCTTTATTATTATAACAAGCTATCAATTATAAAGCAGCTTCTAACTCAGGGACAACATCGAATAAATCCCCTACGATACCATAATCTGCGACCTGGAAGATTGGTGCTTCTTCGTCATTATTAATGGCAACAATAATTTTAGAATCTTTCATCCCTGCTAAATGTTGAATAGCCCCAGAAATACCCACTGCAATATAGAGCTCTGGCGCTACAACTTTACCTGTTTGCCCAACTTGATAATCATTTGGCACATAACCAGCATCAACAGCTGCGCGACTTGCCCCAATAGCAGCGCCTAACTTGTCTGCTACTTTTTCAAGCATAGCAAAATTTTCGCCATCTTTCATGCCCCGTCCGCCTGAAATAATAATCTTAGCAGATGTTAATTCAGGTCGATCTGAATCAGAGAGCTTATTTTCAATAAATTCAGATAGGTTAGCATTTTCTGTTGCAGCAATATTCTCAATCTCTGCAGCACCATCAAGGCTAGTATCTGCAAAGCTTGCCGTACGAACAGTGATAACCTGCTTAGATTGTGTTGATTTCACTGTTTGAATGGCATTACCAGCATAAATTGGGCGCTTAAATGTATTTGGATCTACAACTTCAATAATTTCAGAAATTTGCATAACATCTAACAAAGCAGCAACTCTTGGCAAAATATTTTTACCAGATGTTGTCGCAGCGGCTATGATCGCATTATAATTTGGCGCAAGAGAAAGAATGAGATCAGCTATTGGCTCTGCTAATAAATTTTCATAGGCGACATCTTCTGCATGCAATATTTTAGCAGAATCAGTAATTTTTGCCGCTTGTGCTGCAACATCAGCGCTACCATTGCCAGCAACTAAAATATGCACTTCTTCGCCTAGGGCACGAGCGGCCGTCATTGCTTTTAGCGTTGAATCATCTAAATTTTTATTATCATGATCTGCAATTAATAATGTTGTCATTAGATAACCCCCGCTTCATTTTTCAATTTATCAACTAGCTCCGCAGCATTTGCAACTTTAACACCCGCCTCTCGCTGTGATGGCTCTTCTGTTTTTAAAACTTCTAGTTTTGGCGTTAGATCAACCCCTAAATCCTCTGGAGATTTTTCATCTAATGGCTTCTTTTTTGCCTTCATGATATTTGGTAATTTTGCATAGCGCGGCTCATTCAAGCGTAAATCGACTGTGATTACAGATGGCATTTTAACTTTTATCGTTTGCAATCCACCGTCAACTTCGCGAGTAACAGTAGCATTTTCACCATCTATATCAATTTCAGAAGCGAAAGTTGCTTGTGACCAGCCAAGAAGCGCTGAAAGCATCTGGCCTGTTTGATTGCTATCATCATCAATCGCCTGTTTGCCGAGTAAAAGCAAATCAGGATTCTCTTCTTCAACGATAGATTTCAAGATTTTTGCAACCGCCAGAGGTTCAACTAGCGCGTCAGTTTTCACTAAAACACCACGATCAGCGCCCATAGCAAGAGCCGTTCTTATTGTTTCTTGAGCCTGCTGAGGCCCGACAGAAACAATGATAATTTCGTCTGCTTTACCAGCCTCTTTTAACCTTACAGCTTCTTCCACTGAGATTTCATCAAACGGGTTCATAGACATTTTTACATTATCTAATTCTACGCCTGATCCGTCTGCTTTGACACGTACTTTTACGTTATAATCAACCACCCTTTTTACAGGGACTAAAATTTTCATGATGATCCTCCGGTCGAAACATAATTTCGAGCAACATATATAATTACAAAAAAGTCTTATTCATATAAGTATAATAAATGCGATTTTACAATGGTATTTTCATTAAAAAAGAAAATTTAGATCAATTTTTTTCTTTTCAACGATAAAAAATACCCTTTTATTCTAAATGCTTATCTTGCCGTTGCGTAAGTTCGCCTTCAAGTTCCTCGCTTGTCACATGCTCAGGGAATGTTAAAACGGGCTGCTGCCTACTGAACAGCTTTATTTCTTTCCGCTTAAAGAGAATCACCAATATCATGCCTGAAAATATCCCCCCTAAATGTGCCCACCAACCAACATTGCTTTCACTCAAGAATTTCACCGCAATTATTTGATATAAAATCCAAGCGAAAAGAAAAAAGAATGTTGGAATTCTTAAAGGAAACCAAGATAAAACAATGCCCCATGTTTTTACAAAGGGAAAAAGCATTAAATAGGCCACAACCATACCAGAGACAGCACCAGAGGCACCAACTAAAGGAATTACAGAAGTTGGATGCATAAATATATGAAATATTCCACCAGAGGCACCTGTAAGCAAGAAAAAGAGGGCAAAACGCCCATGCCCTAAAGCATCTTCAATATTATCACCAAAAACAAAGATAAAAGCTAAATTACCAACTATATGCGCGGCATTTGCATGGATAAAAATATAACTAATTACCGTCATATCCGCTGGGATATTTACGTATTGAGTAGCAACACTGTTATGACCCAAAATGACAGAGGGAATAATGCCAAAGCCATAAAATAGTTCTTTTGTTAGCTGCGCTTCTGGCTTAAGCAAAATAGGCGCATAAAATATGAGTAAAATTATAATAATAGTATAGGTGACATAAGGGCGATGAATAAAACGCAAGGGATTATCATCTGAAACAGGAATAAACATAATATTCTCAAAGGCATGGGTCAAAATATAAAATAAAGCATAGCTTTGCTACCCGATCAAATTATAATTCATTGTTTTCTGATATAAGATTTGGTAAAGTCTGCAACTTAGCAAACAATCATTACAATATATAAATTTTAGGCGCTCTCCCCATGACAACTCTTATTGAT
>WTKA01000065.1:12858-22308 GCA_011524605.1 Hyphomicrobiales bacterium
CAATCATTACAATATATAAATTTTAGGCGCTCTCCCCATGACAACTCTTATTGATTTTAAAGATCAACCTGCTTTTAAAGCTCAAAATGGGTGCGAGCAGGCCAAGTTAGATCTTGTTGGCATGGATAAGCCCGCCATAAAAGCTGCTTTATCAACAATCGGGGTCGCAGAAAAACAGCTTAATATGCGCGCCAATCAAATTTGGCAATGGATATATGTAAAAGGCATCACTGATTTTGATAAAATGACCAATGTTTCAAAGGAGCTGCGTGTCAAATTCTCTGAATACTTCACGATTAATCGACCTGAAATTGTAGAAGAACAAATTTCAGTTGACGGAACTCGAAAATGGCTTTTGCGGTTGCCCTCAGATATAGCAGGCATTGCAGGCCCTGAAATTGAAACGGTTTACATTCCAGAAACAGACCGCGGTACATTATGTATTTCTTCTCAAGTAGGCTGCACCCTGACCTGCACCTTCTGCCACACAGGAACACAACGCCTTGTAAGAAATTTAACAGCAAGTGAGATTGTTGGTCAAATTTTATTAGCAAGAGATCGAATTGGTGACTGGCCTGAAGGCACAAGACCCAATGATGCCCATTTGCTGCCTTCTGGCGAAAGAATGATTACAAACGTCGTGCTAATGGGCATGGGTGAACCTTTATATAATTATGATAATGTGCGCGATGCCATGCATATTGTAACAGATGGAGATGGCATTGCCTTATCCAAGCGTCGCGTTACCCTTTCGACTTCTGGTGTTGTGCCTATGATTGAAAATGTCGGCGCTGAAATGGGTGTGAATTTAGCAATTTCATTACACGCCGTGCGTGATGATTTACGCGATATACTCGTACCAATAAATAAGAAATTCCCGATATCAGAACTAATGGAGGCTTGCCGCACCTATCCAGGTCTATCCAATGCGCGTCGGATTACGTGGGAATATGTTATGTTAAAAGGGGTGAATGACAGCTTAGCCGAAGCACGAGAACTTGTGCGCATGCTTAAAGGCATTCCTTCTAAAATAAATCTCATCCCGTTCAACCCATGGCCTAATAGTCCTTATGAGTGCTCTGATTGGGAGCAAATTGAAAAATTTGCTGATATTGTAAATAAAGCAGGCTATGCATCTCCTGTAAGAACACCAAGGGGACGTGATATTTTTGCAGCATGCGGCCAGCTAAAATCAGCTTCACAACGAATGAAGAAAAGCGAAAGAGATAAGCTGTTAGAAGCCAATCATTAGAATATTTGCTTTTTTAAATTATAGTGATCAAAAATATGTTTTAAAACCACATTTGAATGTTTGAACAACAATAATTTTTGTTCGCGATTAAACGTGCAATGCTGCTCTAGGCTCAGGATATATTAATTTTAAGGCTTTTACGACTTAAAACTTCTTAAGCGTTCAAATCCTTTTTCAAGATCTGCTATCAGGTCACGCGGATCTTCAAGCCCAATATGCAGCCTTAAAGCAGGTCCAGGTGCTTCCCATTTTGTTACTGTACGATAGCTTGTAGGATCAAAAGACACAACAAGGCTTTCAAAACCACCCCAAGAATAACCAAGCCCGAAAAAGTCTAAATGGTCGACCATATTATCAACCGCTTCTTGAGTATAATCATTTAAAATGAAGCTGAATAAACCATTTGCGCCTGAGAAACTTTTTTCCCATAGATGATGCTGAGGGTGGCTTTCTAATGCGGGGTGTAAAACTTGCGCAACCTCTGGCCTATCTTCCAACCAATCAGCGATAATCATGCCAGATTCATAATGACGCTCCATTCTTAAAGGCATAGTGCGTAGCCCTCTTAATGCTAAGCTTACATCATCAGCGGAAGCAGAAAGGCCTTGAATATAATTCATCTCTGAAACTTGTTGCCATAGCTTTTCATTTGTAGACACATATCCCAACAAAAGATCTGAATGACCACTTAAATATTTCGTACCTGCATTGATTGAAATATCTATCCCATGGGATAGAGGTTGGTAATAAAGAGGTGACGCCCATGTATTATCAATTAATGTGATAATATTCTTTGTTTTACACGCTTCAACAATAGCATCAATATCTTGCATTTCAAATGTTTGAGATCCTGGCGACTCAAGCAAAACCGCCCTTGTATTAGATTTAAAAAGCTGAGAAATTGCACCCCCAACCAATGGATCATAATATTCCACTTCAATACCTAGTTTAGACAATAATCGCGTAGCAGCAATCCGTGTTGGTTGATAAACGCTATCGGTTATAAGTAAATGATCTCCTGCCTCTAATATTGCTAATAAAGGTGAAATAATTGCGGAAAGACCTGAAGGCTGCAAACATGTACCAGCAGCGTTTTCTAATTCACTTAAACTATCTGTTAGAGCATCTATTGTCGGTGTTGATTTAAGTCCATATGTATATGCTGCATCACGATCACGCATGGACTTAGCAGTAGGAAAACAAACGGTAGATCCATGATAAACAGGCGTATTGATAAACCCAAATTCATCTTTTGTCCGTCGTCCGATATGAGAAGCTTTGGTATATATGCCTGTATTTTTTAATTTATCTGGTACAAAATGCGGCTTATTCTCTGCTTTATTTTTCAAAGCACCATCTCCAAAATATCAATATCTATTTATCTTTTTTATAATAAGAAAAAAGTCAAAATACAATAATCTATTCGTTAAATTAAGCTCAAGCTCTATCACTGTGAGTGTAATAAGATCTAAAACGCCTTCTCTTAAACAGTGAGATACTGTTCTAGACCACATTTTCTGATTTCTTTTTTAATAAAAAGCAGAATGCTCTTAATCAAGCAACTTATGCACTAAGACGGGCATCCTCAAAATTGAGGCTTTTATTATTATCTTCTGATAGGAAGGGTTGGATCTTTGGATGGATACTATTGTTTTTCCATATAAGTTCTAAGTAATCATCCTTGTTTAAGGGCTTATAGAAAACATATCCTTGCGCCGCTTTAATCCCTTTATCGCGTAAATAATCAATTTGGTATACGTCCTCTACACCTTCGGCGATAATTTCCATAGACATCTGCTCTGAAAGATTGATAAGCATATCCACAATAGGCGATGTACCAGTAATATCCCCAATTGTATCAACAAAAATTTTATCTATCTTAATTGTATCAAGACCTAATTCTTGAAGATATGCAAGACCGCCATGACCTGTGCCAGCATCATCTAAGGAAACTCGGCTGCCTAATTGTTGCAATTTTTTTACAATAATCCGTGCACGAGGAAGACTTTTCAAAGGAAAGCGCTCTGTAATTTCCCATTCAAGTTGATGATAACGAATGCTATTTTCCTGATCGGCAAAAATACGCTTAATATCTTGAATAATTTCCGTATTAATAAAATGACCGCTCACAAGATTTACAGATGCTTTTAGATGCCTATTTTTACTATAGGCATGACCTAAATCAATATTGATTTTTTCTAATAGCTGTGTGGTAATTTGAATAATTTGACCACTTATTTCAGCTTCATAAATAAATTTATTAGGTGCATGAATAACGCCATCAGCTGTTTGCCAGCGAACAAGGACTTCACATCCCATCAACTTGCCTGTTTGAATATCAATAATAGGTTGATAAAAAGGAATAAACTCGCCTTTCTTCACCCCTTTTTTAATGAGATTGAGCTGATTAGGCGCACGATTGATAAAACGATACAAGAAATAGCAAATTGCAGTTGAAATCAAGAATAGAAACAAAATATAAAGCTGAATACCAAATTTGTTATAATTGATAACTTCACTAAATGGCACGGTTAAAATAACACGAAATGGAAATTCATCAGAATTTATGACGGCCTTTAACTGCTTATTAGCGATTAAACCGCTAACAATTGAACCGGTTACTAGAGTTTCTTCATTATTTTGATTCCACTCCTTGCCATAGGCATAGAGTTTTTTATCAAAAATCTTATTTTCATTCATTTCAAAACGCGTCTGCAAAGAAGAGAATAATTTTTGATTTTCAGATACAATAAATAACTTTGGTGACACTAGCGCATATACAGCTAGCTTTTCAGCAGCATTATCGCGCCATGAGAGTTGTAAATATGGCTCAGATATACCGCGCATATAAACAAGGCCAACACCAAATTTACCAGTATCCCTAACAGGTGGTGTGGCGAAACTTCTTTTAAAGGTCATGCGGTTATCGTTTGTACAATAAACTTTGTTATGCTCTACATCGAGCAAACCTAATTGGCCAATCATAGGGTTATTTAAATTTGTAATCTGACTTTGATCAGCAAAATGTCCGATACATTTTTCATTATGCAGCTTTTCTAACTTTATGATGCTTTGCAAAACTTCCCGCAAAACAAACTCACCTTGGCTTACTGATAATTCAGCTAGTTTTTCGACTTGCTTTTCTGACTGCTTTTGCAAAAAATATATACCTATATACTCACCGCCAATTGTGAAACTAGCAATAAATAAAAGGCAGAAGCATGCAAAAAAAACATTTTTAAACTTTTTCAAGGCTTTAAATCCTAATCGATATAACAGTTCTAAAACATCATAAATTTGTTAAATCCGATTTAAATTTTAATAAAAGTCCTATATAAAATGAAAGAAAGATATTTGAATCACATCCTTTGCAAAGTTTTTCATATTGCCTTATACACGATTTAATATCGTAAAAATTTGAATTTTATGATTCAACAGCCTGTTTAAACGTAACATATTCTAGTGACACCATGCTTCACCTTTACAATACGAAAACGAAATCAAAAGAAAAATTCACGCCCATTCAAGCAGGGAAATTAGGCCTTTATGTTTGTGGACCTACTGTTTATGATTTTGCTCATATTGGCAATGCGCGTCCAATCATCGTTTTTGATACTCTATATCGTTTGGCAAAACAATTATTTAGCTTCAATAATGTAACCTATGTGCGAAATATCACAGATGTAGATGATAAAATCAATAAACGCGCCATAGAAGAAAATTGTACGATACAAGAAATTACCGCAAGAACAACAGCGCAATTTCATAAGGATATTAAAGATCTTGGCTGCCTTTCTCCAAATCATGAACCAAGAGCAACGAATCATATTGAAGGTATGATTTCTTTGATTGAACGCTTGATAGCTAAAGGCCATGCCTATGCTGCACAAGGACATGTTTTATTTCGCGTCAATAGCTATGCAGATTATGGGAAGCTTTCAGGCAGAAGCCTAGACGATATGATGGCTGGTGCCCGTGTTGAAATTGCGCCTTACAAAGAAGATCCAATGGACTTTGTGTTATGGAAACCTTCTGAAAAACCAGATCCTGCTTGGGATAGCCCTTGGGGATCAGGCCGCCCTGGTTGGCATATTGAGTGTTCAGCCATGTCAAAGGCATTTTTAGGCGATGTTTTCGACATTCATGGGGGTGGTATTGATCTCACCTTCCCTCATCATGAAAATGAAATTGCACAATCTTGCTGCGCTAATGACACGCACACAATGGCAAATATTTGGATGCATAATGGCTTTGTGTTAAGTGAAGGCGAAAAAATGTCGAAATCAGTCGGCAATTTTTATACAATCCGCCAACTACTAGATGATCATAATGGAGAAACTTTACGCTTCACAATGCTAAGCACCCATTATAGACAGCCAATTAATTGGACGAAAGCATCCATGCAATCTTCTGCTGAAATATTGGAAAAATGGCGACGCAAGCTAGACGGATTTGATTTAACCACTGCTGATAATTTGCCTGTAGATGATGTGATTACAGAAGCACTTTGTGATGATTTAAATACTCCAAAAGCGATCACACGCCTGCATGAATTATTCAAAAATCTTGGCAATGAGCCAACAGCTCAAGACCTAGAAAAATGCGTTGGTGCAGCGCGGCAGCTAGGCTTATTTTCTCCCCAAGAAGAAATCGGAGATGGCTATTATATTTCAAAAGAGCAGTTGAATAGCAATTCTGATCTTGCAAGCCAAGTTGAAGCATTGATTGAACAGCGAAATATAGCAAGAAAAGAAAAAGATTTTGCAAAAGCTGATAGTATAAGAGATCAGCTAGCTGAAATGGGTGTTGTCATCTTAGATAGCGCGCAAGGAACGAGCTGGGAGCTAAAACCATAATGACAACAAATAAAGAGCGCCTATACATCTATGACACCACGCTGAGGGATGGCGCACAAACACCCGGCATTGATTTCACCTTAGCTGAAAAACAGCTTATTTCTCAAATGCTAGATGAATTGGGGGTCGACTATATTGAAGCAGGCTATCCTGGTGCAAATCCGATAGATACTGAATATTTTGATAGCCCGCCTAAACTCTCAGCAGGGCTAAGTGCCTTTGGCATGACCAAGCGCTCTGGTAGAAGCGTTGAAAATGACCCAGGGATCCAAGGACTATTAACATCTAAAAGTGATGCAATCTGCTTTGTTGCAAAAAGTTGGGATTTCCATGTGGATCTGGCTTTAGGAATCTCTTTAGAAGAAAATCTGATTTGCTTAGAACAATCGGTAAAAGCAGCGCTCAAAGCTGGAAAAAAGGCGATGATTGATTGCGAGCATTTTTTTGATGGCTATAAAGCAAATCCAACCTACGCGCTATCGTGCGTCGAAACAGCATCTAATGCTGGGGCTGAATGGGTGATTTTATGCGATACAAATGGCGGCACCCTCCCCTTTGAGGTCAAAGAGATTATTAGCACTGTTAAACAAAAATTGCCGCATGTAAACTTAGGCATTCATGCACATAATGATACGGGCAATGCAGTTGCGAACTCTCTTAGTGCGGTAGAGGCTGGAGCAAGGCAAATTCAGGGAACAATCAATGGCATTGGTGAGAGATGTGGCAATGCAAATCTAATTTCACTGCTACCAACCCTTATTTTAAAATCGCCTTATCGAGATATTTTAGAAATTGGGATTAAGCAGGAAAACTTATCAAATTTAAAACAATTTTCTCATAAATTTGATGAGATTGTAAATAGAGCACCTGAAAAACAATCTCCCTATGTCGGGGATTCTGCTTTTGCAACAAAAGCAGGCATTCATGCCAGCGCCATTTTGAAAAACCCTCAAACCTATGAACATATTGCTCCCGAAATTGTGGGTAACATGCGACAGTTAAAGGTTTCGAACCAAGCTGGAAAATCAAATATTTATGCAGCTCTTGAGAAATTAAGCATTGATAAAGAAGCAGTTTCTCATTGTATTGATCAAATTTTAGCTGTTGTTAAAGATAATGAAGCTCAAGGCTTTGCTTATGAAGCAGCAGACGCTTCTTTTCAAATCCTTGTTTTAAAACAAGCGGGTCTTTTACCTGAATTTTTTCAATCACAAAGCTATAAAGTTGCAGTAGAACGCCGTTTTAACGCAATGGATGAACTGATTACAGTTTCTGAAGCCATTGTTAAAATCAAAGTCAAAGACAAGATTTACATGTCAGTTGCTGAAGGCAATGGCCCTGTGAATGCGCTTGATCAAGCCTTAAGAAAAGATCTTGGTGAATATTCTGATTATTTAAAAGATCTAGAATTAATTGATTTTAAAGTACGAATTTTAAATGGTGGCACGGCGGCCATCACGCGCGTTCTAATTGATAGCCGTGATAAAGATGGGCATATTTGGACAACTGTTGGCGTCTCTGAAAATATTGTTGATGCATCCTATCAAGCCCTACAAGATTCTATTGTTTATAAGCTGATAAAAGCTGGCGCATAAGGGCTTTTTCTATGGCAAATTCAAAGACAAGTCTTTCTATTACTATTGCTCAACTCAACCCAACTGTTGGCGATATTGCCGTCAATTTGGAAAAGGCTGTGCAAGCATGTAACCAAGCAAGAAAAGCTGGCGCTGATATCATCGTGTTCACAGAATTATATCTATGCGGCTATCCACCAGAAGATCTTGTTTTAAAGCCAGCCTTTCAAAATAAATGTATGGAAGCAGTTAGAGCTCTCGCTAAAAAATGCGCTATTGAAGGCCTGACAGTAATTATTGGTACAATATGGGCAGATGATGAAGGGCTTTTCAATGTTGCGGCCATCTTGAATAATGGTATCGTGGAAACAATTCGAAAAAAAGTTGATTTGCCAAACTATGGGCCTTTTGATGAAAAACGTGTTTTTGCAGCTGGCGCGTTGCCAGGGCCTGTTGATATTCACGGCGTAAAAATTGGCGTTCCCATTTGTGAAGATATATGGACAGATGAAATCATTGAATGTTTAGAGGAAACAGGCAGTGAAATGCTGATTTCTTTGAACAGCTCTCCTTTTTATTCTGAAAAACAAGATGTGCGCCTGAATGTAGCTGTTGCTCGCGTGAGTGAAAGCAGCTTACCGCTGATTTACCTAAATCAAGTGGGCGGGCAAGACGAACTTGTCTTCGACGGCGCTTCTTTCATCATGAATAAAGATCACAAAATTGCCGTTCAGTGCCCTCAATTTGAGGAAGCTATTGTTCACACTCAATGGGAAAAACAAGAATGCGGTTGGTCCTGTACAACAAAACAGATAGCGCCTTTGCATTGCCCTGACACAGAAAATTACCATGCTTGCGTGCTAGGGCTTAGGGATTATTGCCGCAAAAATGGTTTTAAAGAGGTGGTTCTTGGCTTGTCTGGCGGCATTGATTCAGCTTTGTGTGCGGCGATGGCTGTCGATGCGCTTGGATCTGAGGCGGTTCATTGTGTTATGCTACCGTTTAAATATACCTCAGAAGAAAGTCTTGTTGATGCAAAGCTATGTGCAGATCATCTGAATGTTCGCTATGATATTTTACCGATTGAAGCGCCTGTTAATGGCTTTTCTTCAATTCTAGCGCCATTATTTGAAGGCACAGAAACGGGTATAACAGAGGAAAATCTGCAATCTCGTGTTCGTGGCACGCTTATCATGGCCTTGACCAATAAATTTGGATCAATGATGCTAACAACAGGCAATAAATCTGAGATGTCCGTTGGTTATGCAACCCTTTATGGCGATATGAATGGCGGCTTTAACCCACTAAAAGATCTTTATAAATTACAAGTTTACCGACTTTCTGCTTGGCGCAATGCCAATCACATCGAAGATTTTAAAGGGCCTAAAGGTCAGGTTATTCCTGAAAATATTATTACGAAAGCCCCTTCTGCGGAATTGAGAGAAGACCAAACGGATCAAGACAGCTTGCCCCCTTATGAAATATTAGATGATATTTTGGAACAGCTCATTGAAAATGAGGCAAGTATTGAGGCAATTGTTGCTTCGGGTCATGACAGAAAAACAGCTGAACGAATAGAGCATTTGCTTTATATTGCAGAATATAAACGCCGCCAATCCGCCCCTGGCGTTCGGGTGACAAAGAAATATTTTGGTCGTGATAGACGTTATCCAATTACCAATAGATGGCGCGATAGAAACTAGGGTCAGGACTTGATATTTTTATAATGCTCTTCGACTCAAGCATTTGCGAAAGCAAATGATTAGCG
>WTKA01000030.1 GCA_011524605.1 Hyphomicrobiales bacterium
AAGCCCGAGCTTATCAAAGGATAGCTCGGGCTTTATTTTTTTTGGTTCTATAATAATTTTTTAATGAATATAAATCTTGCTTTATGCATGTAAGCTTATACTAAAAGCATAAAAATTATTTTTTTAAAGGATTGATTTTCTTCCAAAAGGCAGACCATTTATGACGCTTTTGTTCTCGCCTAACAACTTCATCACTAGTAACCCAATTCATTTGTATAGCGCGTCTTTGCCCTTCAAAAGGTTCGTGACCATGCCATGAATTGTCAGACCGTTTAAAGGCAAGCAATGTTCCGCCATAAGGGGGCACTTCTTCTGCATAATTATTGATATTTTCACCATCATGCAGAATGCGTAGTCTACCGCCATCATCATCCCATTGTTGGTTCATATATAATAAAATTGTGATAATTTTAGTTTTGCTATCGGTATGAATTTTACCGTCAGTTTTTCGACATTGGCCACGAACTGTAAACATAGTAGGCTTGCCTAGCAGAGAGATATTAAATTTTTCCTCAATAGTTTTGCGGAATCTATCACCGTTCATTTCATCAATGAAGTTTTGGAAATCTTCATTTAAAGATAAGTCTGATAAAGGATAGGAGCCAGGTCCTGGGACAGAAGGATAGCTATTGATTAATCCTTCGAACTGATCTTCTAACACTAGATTTTCGACAACAAAATAGTCGTAAGGTTCATGATTTACATCTATATTATCTAGCTTTTCATAATTTATGCGATGAACCATCGTAATCTTCCTTAGATTAATTGAATTAGTGCCTTGAGCGTTTAATAGAAAAAATTACACTTTATCAAATAGTATGAGCGCAGCTCTTGAACGCATTTTGATTTCCTTTTGTTTTTTATAAAATGCGAGACGCTCTATTTATAAAGATCTAATATTGAATGAGCAATAATTTTAGTGGCATCAATAGGCTGATATTTTTTTTGTGGTAACTGCCCTTCAAACCACTCAAATGTATTTTTATTGTATAGATTATCAAGATAAAGAGCGAATTTTCCAGTAGTATCCACAAAACGATAAACAGCAGCAGGCTTTCCTGTGAAAAGCACTTCTCCAACCATATTCACACTATCGCTGGTTACAATTATCTTATCAGCAAGCCCTAAAATTGCTTTGTAAGGGTTTGGCTTATTCTCTTTCCAAATGATATGGCCTAATGGGGTGAAAATTGCGTCTAGTTGCTCAATAAGACGTTTAGGCGTTCTTCTTGATGGACAGAGCATTAAATGAATATTTTCATCTGAACTCAATTTTTTCAAATAGCTTATTAGTTGCTCAATGTCATGATCAAGATATTTGATGACTTTATTTGGCCCACCAATGATGACTGCAATATTTTGTTTTTCCTTTTTGGCATATTCATTTTCAAAAATTTTTACATCGGCAGATAAACTCTCAGAGGTTAAATGATGCGGGGATGTTAAAGTTGAAATTATATTGTCCCCTTTAACATTATCATGCATGGGGCACCAAACAAGATCAAAATTCTTTGAAGAAACAACTGGGTTTTGTAGAAATACAATTTTTCCGCCAGCTTCATTGACTAGATTTTTAAGCTTTTTTCCATAGGGAACAGATTGTCTAGCAGTGCATAATATAAGATCAGGATATGGATCTGTCATATCTCGCTCTAGCTTGCAAGGTCCCCAAGGAGCTAATAACTTGTATAAGCCTTTGGGGTTCACTTTAAATATCTTAGGTGATTTTATGCCCAAAGCTGCACATACACCAATGCAAGGCAATTCATGCCCTGCAGTGCCTGGTGTTATAATCCAAGCTGTCTTGGGTGCGCTATTTGATGTCATGCCGTAGTTTCATGCTTAGCCAAATTGAATGTTTAGGATTTCATATCCTCTTGCGCCGCCTGGAGCAACCACTTCAAAGCTATCGCCAATCGCTTTGCCGATCATAGAGCGAGAAATAGGAGAGGAAATAGAAATTTTACCTTGTTTGACATCAGCTTCCATATCACCAACAATTTGGTATGTTTTTTCTTCATCAGTGTCTTCATCAACAACAGTAACTGAGGCGCCAAATTTAACCGTATCACCTGATAGCTTGCTCACATCAATCACTTCAGCGCGACCCATGATTTCTTCCAATTCTGCAACGCGCGCTTCGTTTAAACCTTGCTGCTCTTTTGCTGCATGATATTCTGCATTTTCGGAAAGATCACCATGTTCACGTGCTTCAGCGATTGCTTGAATGATTCTGGGTCTTTCAACACTTTTTAGGCGCTTTAATTCCACTTCTAATGTATCATAACCATTAGGTGTCATTGGAATTTTTTGCATTTTTAGGCCTTTCCTTAATATAAGGGGGATAGCGCTCAATTTTTTAAAAATTGAGCATATAATCAAAGAAATTTAATGATATGTTGCGCTAAACCTTAATAAAAATATTTTTACATAAATTATGTGATATCTATGATGCTTGCTGAATATAGTTCTGGATTGAGTTAACGTCAAGCGTCCCCATATTCATTGCTTTTATTCCTTCAATAGCAGCTAAGCCCCCTGAAAGCGTTGTATAATAAGGCACTTTATTCATTAAGGCAGCTTGCCTTAAGGATTTGCTATCTACGAGCGCTTGTTTGCCTTCTGTTGTATTCACAATTAAATGGACATCGCCATTTTTAATTGCGTCAACAATATGAGGCCTGCCTTCTAGCACCTTATTGATTTTTTGACAATCAATCCCATTTTCAATCAAATATCGCTGTGTGCCGCTTGTAGCAATAATTTTAAATCCAAATTCTTGCAAGAGTTTCACGCTCTTTAAGATTTGCTCTTTGTCCTCATCTTTCACAGAGAAAAAGGCTGTTCCAGAAACAGGTACTTTTGTGCCGCCGCCAAGCTGGCTTTTGGCAAAGGCAGCAGAAAAATCACTATCAATGCCCATAATTTCACCCGTTGAACGCATCTCAGGGCCAAGCACAGTATCAACGCCAGGGAAGCGTGCGAATGGGAATACAGATTCTTTCACAGCAATTCTATCTTTAGGGGCTGGATTGATTTTAAACTCTGTTAAAGCTTCACCAGCCATGACGCGCGAGGCAATAGCCGCTATAGGAGAACCAATAACTTTTGCAACAAAAGGCACAGTACGGGACGCTCTAGGGTTTACTTCAAGAACAAAAATATCGTCACCTGAAATAGCGAATTGCACATTCATAAGTCCGCGCACATTAAGCGCTTTTGCAAGGGCTTTAGCCTGTTTTGTCAGCTCATCAATTGTTTGCTGAGATAGCGAGTAAGGCGGTAAAGAACATGCACTATCACCAGAGTGGATACCTGCTTCTTCAATATGCTCTAAAATACCACAAACGACTTGGTTTTCATCATCTGCAACACAATCAACATCAACTTCTGTTGCATTAGACAAATAGCCGTCAAACAGAAGGGGGTTGTCTTTTAAAATATTATCAATTTGTTTTAACGGATCTCTTTCTGAGCCTAAACGTTGTTCTTGCGGTACAAGCTCACCAATTTTATCGCGCATATAAATCTCAAAGCCGTCAACATCGCGAATAATTTCCATCGCGCGACCACCCAATACATTTGATGGGCGGACAACGACAGGGAAGCCAATTTGTTTAATGCAAGCGTGACATTCTTCGATTGAATGGGCGATTGCGTTGTGAGGTTGTTTAAGGTCAAGATTTTCAAGAAGATTTTTAAAGCTATCACGATCTTCTGCTAAATCAATTGCCTTTGGTGATGTGCCTAAAATTGGAATACCAGCTTGCTCAATTGCGTTGGCTAGGTTTAGCGGCGTTTGGCCACCAAATTGTACAATCACGCCTTTTAGCTTTCCTTTAGATTGCTCTAAACGTAAAATTGCCAATACATCTTCAGCTGTTAGGGGCTCAAAATATAAGCGATCTGATGTATCATAATCTGTTGAAACCGTTTCAGGATTGCAATTGACCATGATTGTTTCATAACCAGCATCTGATAAAGCATAAGCTGCATGGCAGCAGCAATAATCAAATTCGATTCCTTGTCCAATTCTATTAGGGCCGCCGCCTAAAATAACAACTTTTTCCCTGTCAGAAATATCACTTTCATCAAACCCAGCTAAGCCTGATGCTGTTTCATAAGTTGAATACATGTAAGCAGTTGGTGATTTAAATTCAGCAGCGCATGTGTCAATTCGTTTATAAACAGGGTGCACATCAATATCATTTCTTAGCTTTAGCACATCATCAGCACTGCATTTTGCAAGCTGAGCTAGACGTGTATCTGAGAAGCCCATAGATTTTAGTAATAATAAATTTTCTTTATCCTGAGGCAATCCATGTTGCTTGACTTTTTCTTCCATCGTGATGATCGATTTGATTTGATCTAAGAACCATGGATCAATGCGGCAATATTGGAAAATTTCTTCTTGCGAAAAGCCAAGACGCATCGCTTGAGCAACTTTTAAAAGTCGATCTGGCGTTGGTGTGCCAAGGGCTGCGCGAATAGCATTTTTGTCATCCCCTTGATCAAGGCCAAAAATTTCAATTTCATTAAGCCCATTTAAGCCTGTTTCTAAAGAACGCAGTGCTTTTTGTAGAGATTCGCAGAAAGTACGGCCAATAGCCATAGATTCGCCAACAGATTTCATTGACGTTGTTAAAGTCGTGTCAGACCCTGCAAATTTCTCAAAGGCAAAACGCGGGATTTTAGTAACAACATAATCAATTGTTGGCTCAAAGCTAACAGGCGTTGCGCCACCGGTAATATCATTTTCAAGCTCATCCAGTGTGAAGCCTACAGCAAGCTTTGCCGCAACTTTCGCAATAGGGAATCCTGTTGCTTTTGATGCTAATGCAGAAGAGCGGGATACGCGTGGGTTCATTTCAATAACAACCAAGCGACCTGTATCAGGGTTAACGGCAAACTGAACATTTGAGCCGCCTGTTTCCACACCAATTTCGCGAAGCACGGCGATAGAAGCGTTTCGCATAATTTGATATTCTTTATCCGTCAGTGTTAGGGCAGGAGCAATAGTTATTGAATCGCCCGTATGGACACCCATAGGGTCGATATTTTCGATGGAGCAGATGATAATGCAGTTGTCATTTTTATCGCGTACCACTTCCATCTCATATTCTTTCCAGCCAAGCACTGATTCTTCAACTAGTACTTCAGTGGTCGGAGAGGCTTCTAGCCCCCCTTCAACGATAGAGATAAATTCTTCTTTATTATAAGCGATGCCGCCACCTGTGCCGCCCATGGTGAATGAAGGACGAATAATGGTTGGCAGCCCAACAAATTCTAAGGCTTCTAGCGCTTCAGATAATGTATTCACCGCTTTTGAACGAGGCGACTCAAGGCCGATCTTATCCATGGCCTTGCGGAATAAGGATCTGTCTTCTGCTTTATCAATCGCCTCTGATGTTGCGCCAATCATTTCTACGCCATGCTTTGCTAAAACGCCTCTTTTTTGCAGCTCTAGCGCACAATTCAAAGCCGTTTGACCGCCCATTGTTGGCAGTAAAGCGTCGGGTTTTTCTTTTGCAATAATTTTTTCAACGATTTCTGGCGTGATTGGCTCAATATAAGTTGAATCAGCCAATTCGGGATCTGTCATAATCGTTGCAGGATTTGAGTTGATCAGGATTACGCGATATCCCTCATCTTTTAGTGCCTTACAGGCTTGTGTGCCTGAATAGTCAAACTCGCATGCTTGCCCAATGATGATAGGACCTGCACCAATGATAAGGATTGATGAAATATCTGTACGTTTTGGCATAATGTTTCCTGATAAATACGTCTTAATGCATTAAGATGATTTTGCTATTTGACCTAAATTGATTGCTCTTGATCAAAATTCAGCAATAAGCCTTAAATCTATTTTGAAATAAAATCCAGTCATAGCGTGGTTATTTTACACGAGATGTTAAAAAAAATATAGTTAGAGGATGAATGTTAACTGAAATTGCTTGCATTATGAATGCAACCTCTTTTAAATTTTTTCTCAATTAGTAGTTTAAAGGTGAAGATTATGCGTTGGCGCGGTCGTAGGCAAAGTAAAAATGTTAGAGATTTGAGAGGAACACGAACCTTATCGAATCGTAGAAATGTTCGATTGCCTCAAAGCAGGGGCGTAAGACGGGCAAGCGGCGGCAGTTCTTTAGGTCTTATTGTGGTTGGCCTCATTTTATATTTTGTTTTTGGCATTAATCCTCTAACCTTGCTAAATAGTGGATCTGTATCCTCATTTCAGCAGCCGCAAACTCAGATGCAATCTAGCTCAGCCATGAATAATGATGAGATGACGCAATTTGTTCGCACCATACTTGCTGATACTGAAGTGATCTGGACGGAGATTTTTAAGCAAAAAGGTCAAGATTATCCTTTGCCGACAATGACTTTATTTTCAAATCAAGTTAGATCTGCTTGTGGGTTTGCGAGTTCCGCATCTGGCCCATTTTATTGCCCTGCTGACAGTAATATTTATATTGATTTGAATTTTTACCAAGAGCTAGCGCGCAGATTTGAAGCGCCGGGTGATTTTGCTCAAGCTTATGTATTAGCACATGAGGTTGGTCACCATGTACAAAATGTGATCGGGGTATTGCCTCAATTTAATCGCGCGAGGCGCTCTATGACTAAGCGCCAAGAAAATGCTGCTTCTATTAGGGTTGAGCTGCAAGCTGATTGTTTTGCGGGCATTTGGGCGCATTATACAGCGAATAATAACTGGATTGAATCTGGCGATTTAGAAGAGGCATTAAATGCTGCCATGCAAATTGGGGATGATGCTATCCAAAGGCGTATTCAGGGTTATGTGGTTCCTGAGAGCTTTAATCATGGTACTTCTGAGCAGCGCCAAAAATGGTTTAAGCGTGGTTTTGATCTTGGTGAAATAGAGGCTTGCGATACTTTTAGTACAAAAGATTTATAGTATATCTCTATGTTCAGACGTAAAAAAACGCCAGATACGCTTTGAACATATACTGACGTTTTTCTACTATTTGGATACGCTATAGGAATAAAGTATATGATTTGCCCTAATGGGCTGTTAACAAAATCAGCATTTTTGTAATAAAAATAGAAAAAAGCGCCCGAATTGAGCGCTTTTTTTCATATTTCAATAAAGAGTCTTAAATTAATTATTTAATTTTAGCTTCTTTAAATTCAACATGCTTGCGAACAACAGGGTCATATTTACGCTTGACCATTTTTTCTGTCATTGTGCGTGCATTTTTTTTAGTAACATAGAAAAAGCCTGTATCTGCAGTGCTGACAAGCTTGATTTTAACTGAAGCTGGTTTAGCCATCTGGGCCATTCCTTTTATTTATAGCAAATTCGAAGTCCCTTACATGCCGATCATCAGATGGTTTGTCAAGTAAAACATGAAGTTTTTAGAATTAAATTCATATGTTTTTTTGCAAATATATTTTTAAGGCATAAATTCCAAGGATAGTAAGGCAAAAACTAAGCCCTAAAGGCATGCCCCATAGGGGGGATATATCAATAGCAATGCCCAACAGAGCTGGGCCTAAAAGAGAGCCAACACCATAGCAGGTGACAAAAGTAGCGTTCGCGTTGATAAGGTCATCCTTGTTAAAATATTGTGATAAGAGCGCGAGGCTTGTTACGAATAGACCACCCGTCGCGCCGCCAATCCACAATAAGCACAAGCTTCTGCCTATGGGTGAGTTGATGGTAAGAGGGAGGGCAAGCACCACAGTTGCGGTTATAAATGCAAGCGCTGCTATGATGAGCTGTTTTGAATATTTGTCCGCCAAAAGCCCAATGGGGAATTGAAGGCAGATCATGCCAATGGCAAAAGCAGAAATGAGCCA
>WTKA01000076.1 GCA_011524605.1 Hyphomicrobiales bacterium
GTTATTATCTATTTGTTATGATGCTTTACTGGATTCCTGAAGAGGTCTGGAGGAGCACAGAAAATAACGACAAAGGTTCCATCGCAGATGTTGTGTTATTCTTATGGATGATCATGTGTATTGGTGTTGCTTCTTTGCCATTTGGCATCTTTTCTTCGTGTATGTCAGTTGTCCATTTTTTGCGAAGTCAAGGTAAAGAGTCAACGATAGCAGCATGTTTGAAAATTGTTTTACCGCGCTTTTGGTCATTATGGATTTTTCATTGGTTCGACGGTTATGTCACGGTGGAGCGCATGTGGGAGCGTTTGCCATCAAAGAATGACCGTACACCGATATCTGTCAAACTCCGCAACGAAGCACTGTATTATGCATGGAAAGTTGCAACCATGGGCATTTTACCTAACCTCATAACTGGCAGGAGTGTTTGGGAGACCTCAAAAAATACTATAGGGATGATTAAAGAAAATACCAAAGAAGTCCTTATTATAAGAACGGGATACTCCGTATTGTGCTGGATTGTTGCTACGATCACTTATGTGATAGGTGTTCTAAACTTTGGTTGGATTGCTGAGAATTTTCTACCCGGAGATATTTATAGCAACGTCGCTAAGTTTTACTTCATCGCCGGAATACCCTTGTTGATTTCAATAGGAATCATCCAAATTTTTATTCGGCCAGCCTATATTTTATCCTTAAATGCCGTTTATGTGTGCTATATGCAAAAAAATGGGCAAGAATTGCTACAAGATACGCCACCGTCACCAGTTGTAAGCTTATTAGTAACAACAGGTGTTTTTTTGCTATTTGTATTTGTCATAATTTTTTATCGTTATGAACTCGGGATAATGGATATGCTGGCAACACCTTATGGTGTAGACTACTAGCAATAAACCTCGATAGATATCTCAATTTAAATTACTTATTAGCTAGGAATGGTTGATCAACCACACGCCATTATATTAATTTCTGCGATGATCTTCTGATCTGGTTTTCCTTCTTAAACTTAACTATTTTATCCCCAATGCAGACTAATATCTGCATTGAGAGTATATAGACTAATCTATCCAAAGAAATTTGTATCTTGGTTTTGCTTAGAATATAAATCCGGGGTATCAGGCCTTTGAGGTAAATAAAAGTTTAAGGCTTCTGTAAACAGATTGCCAGTCTGTTTAGCTTCAGGTGCTGCATCTAGCTTATAGCATGTGATCCCTGTATTATGATTTGTATATTCATTGCCAGCTGCATCGGTAACTCTTGTTGGATCAGCAAACAACATTTCTTTAAGTAACGCATTATTGGGATCCATATTATAGCCTACGGATCCTATATTCGGATCAAAAACTTTTAATTCATTAGTCTCTGGGTTAAAATTGCATGCCAAAGCATGGGAGTCAGGATAGCATTCTTGTTCATCCGTCACATACATGTTGTCTCTAATAACAACAAAATTAGTCTCTTTTAGTTGTCCATTTTCATCTCTGCTGTTTTCAATCATGTCTTGTATTGCTTCATCATTTGATTGTAGCTGAGGTTTGTCTGTATCAGCAATGTTCATGCCTAAATTATTTGCATTATTTTGGAGTATAGTCGCACGATCAAGATGTGAAACAATGCCTAATTGGCTGTTTACTGCATCAAACATGAACATAAATTGATTTTGGATGCTTGCAGAATTTGTACTATTTGGCCTTGAATCTTCTTCACTTTTCCCCTCTAGGTGACCCTTTGCATAAATCATTGATTGGGCTACGCAAACACCACCTATTGAACTTGTTGCGCTGTTAGCAAAATCGCTCGAACTGTAATCGAAATTCACTATGGATTCAGTATTCGTACTGGTAAAATACTGTTGGGTTTCATTATTGCTTAGTTTATTCTGAGATGAAGTTGAATCGGCAGAGCGTTGGCCTGAAGTAGTTTCTTGTCCTGTTGTTCCTACTGGGCTTGAAAAGCTACTATTTTGGGTATCTCCCAAACTAATTTGGGCGAAAATATCTGATATATTTTGAGAATTATTTGTTTGAAACTGATTTAAATTTTCTTCTATATTTTCTTCTAAACTTAATTCAGGATTAATAGAAGTGTTTTCCCTATGATGCTGATCATAATTTTGTGTTGATGAATAATTGGGATTACCTATTTCATTTGGCATGTTAAAACCTTTTCAACTTTAAGCTATTTTTTACAATTCTAAATTACATTTCGGTTCAATGCTATTTTATAAATAATTTATAGTATAATAAAAAA
>WTKA01000099.1 GCA_011524605.1 Hyphomicrobiales bacterium
TTTTGCGCAAGTTGCTGAGATGCTTTGCGTGCATCTAATAATTCTTTTTCATAGCTTTGTTTAACAACATCAGATTCAGACTGAAGACGCTCAGCTGTTTCAACATCATTATCAAGCTTTTGTTGGCGCGATTCAATAATACCAGCAATACGCGGCAAACCGATTTTAGCCAATACAAAATATAAAATACCAAAACATAATACTAACCAAAAAATCTGGGAAGCAAATGTTGTATCATCTAAAGGTGGGAAAGAACTGCCATGCTCAGCCTGATGAGCACCAGTTTCAGTATGGGTCTTAGAAGCCATTCCCTATTCCTCAATTAAATTCGTTTAAAGTTGAGAAGATAGAAAAGCCCTAATAATATAGGGCTTTTCTATTATATATATCTTATTAAACTACGAATAATAGTAGTAGAGCAACTAGGAAGCTAAAGATACCAAGTGCTTCTGCAAGTGCAGCGCCAAGCATAAGGTTAGAGAACTGACCTTGTGCAGCTGATGGGTTGCGAAGCGCGCCACCTAGGAAGTTAGAGAAAATCATGCCAACACCAATTGCAGCACCAGCCATACCGAAACAAGCGATACCAGCGCCAATCATTTTTGCAGCTTCGAGTTCCATTGGAATACTCCTTCAAAAGTAATGTGTAATTAAAATTTCAGTTAGTGCGATGGATGAAGTGCATCATTAAGATACATACACGTCAATATCGCAAAGACATACGCTTGGAGAAAGGCTACTAGAAACTCCAAAGCTGTAATTGCTATAGTAAGAGCAAGTGGAAGCGTAGCTCCAACAATACCCCCAATCCCTGCTGAGCCTAGCATAATGATAAATCCAGCAAAAATCTTGATTGTAATGTGGCCTGCTAGCATATTAGCAAACAGACGTACAGAAAGTGAAATAGGGCGAGAGAGGAATGAAACAATCTCAATCGGCACCAAAAGGACAAGCAAAGGCAACGGCACACCTGATGGAACAAAAAGCTTTAGAAAACCTAGACCATTTTTGTAAAAACCGTAAACAATCACAGTACCAATAACTAACATGGCTAAGATGCCTGTAATAATGATATGGCTTGTCACTGTAAAGAAATATGGGAACATGCCAAGCATATTACATGTTAAAACAAAAGTGAATAGAGAGAACACAAGCGGGAAAAAGCGCATACCCTCATTACCAGCAGCATTTCTCAACATGTCCGCGACCATGCCATAGGTCATCTCAACAAGAGACTGAATTCTATCTGGAATAATTGATTTTTTACGTGTTCCTAGTAGGACAAATGCCAATATAATTGATACTGCAGCCACCATAAATAGCGAAGAATTTGTAAAACTAATAGTCGTTTCACCAGCTTCCGCTACGGTAAAAAAGTTTTTAATCTGAAACTGATGAATTGGATCTGTTGCCACAATCTGTTCCTTAGCATCTTTATCGAACCAATAGGTTCTTGTTAATTCTTATCTTCATTACTTACTGTAGAGCTTTGTTCTAGCGCTTTATCATTCCCATATCTCATGAGATTATAAACACCTGTCACAAACCCTAATATGATACCAATAATCAAACCACCCGGAAGTGTCCTAAAATTAGTATCAATAAAATACCCTAATGCGCCACCAACTAAAATAGCGGTTGTAAATTCTATAACGAGCCTAAATCCTTCATTATAAGCTTGATAACCAGCTTTCCTATCTTCAGAGCTTGTATCCTCATCTTTCTCAAGATGTTTTTGAATTTTGCTCTTTAATAATCTAGACCGTTTTTCGAGCTCTTCATTATCACTCATGAATGGATTTAACCTTTGCCATATGAATTCTTTGAAAAACAACGCAATTGTGGCGCAACATAGTGCCAGTAGCCACGCCTGTCAAGCCTTACATTCAACATAATAACGCCTTGAAAAATATAGAAAAAAGTTAAAATTATAAGCTTTTTGTAAGAATAAGGATAATGAATCATCAAAATTGATGGAAAAAAGCATTTTGAATGCAAAAAAATGATGAATCGCAAAAATGAAATAAAATGTTTTTTTTCAATAATTTACCTGAAAATACTTGTTCACGGATGCTGGCGTAAATAGAAAATTTTAATGGCAAATATTATGTTGATTCTGTTTCTAAAATAGCTTCAGCTGCTTTTAAATCGACAGAAACTAATTTACTTACCCCACGTTCAGCCATTGTTACGCCAAAAAGACGATCCATTTGGGTCATTGTGATCGGGTTAT
>WTKA01000048.1 GCA_011524605.1 Hyphomicrobiales bacterium
ACCAATAGATTTACACTATGAACAGAAAAGAAAGCGCTGGAACTACTGGTAATTTTAAGCTTTTTTGACGCATTCATGGTGTAAATATATAGTGCCCATTAAATTGAAAAATAGGTTTGAGTTAAAAGCATCATTTGTCAAAAATAAAGCACAACAATAGCAGAACGATGATTGTACTTTATTTTCATCCACCTAATATTTTTAATTCAAACAGAATTGAACAAAATAATCACGTCCTGAGCCTAGCCTATCAAATTTACGTGTTTAATCAGTAACAAAAATCGCTGCTTCTCAAATAGTAAGATATTGCTCTTGAAAGTATTTTTTTGATCCTTATTAGCTGCTGAGAAGATTTAAACACTCTAAAGAGTAATTGAAATTATGTATTTGCCTTTGAAAATAGAGCAAATTTATATTTGCTAATCAAGCTTTATAATTGTAATGCTTTGCAAAACCACAGTTTGACCGGTGAAATTCAACATATGAAAACAATTATTATCATTCCCGCGCGTTATCAATCTCAACGTTTCCCCGGCAAACCTTTGGCGGCTTTAAAAGGGGCAACAGGCATCTCTCGTAGCTTAATTGAGCGTTCATGGTTGGCTGCAAAAGCAGTTGAAGAGGTTGATGCAGTTTATGTTGCAACCGATAATGATCAAATAGCTGATGCAGTTTCTCAGTTTGGCGGTGATGTCATTATGACCTCTCCAGAATGTGAGAATGGTACTGTCAGATGCGCGGAAGCCATTACCAAGCTTGAAGGGTTAAATGTTGAAGAAGATATAATTATCAATTTACAAGGGGATGCGCCTTTAACGCCAGCTGATTTTGTTACAGATATTATCTCTGCGATGAAAAATAATCCAAATATTCAAGTTGGAACCCCTGTTTTGCAGTGTGATTATGAGGCTTGGTATAATTTTACTCAAGATAGAAAAAATGGCCAAGTAGGGGGAACAACAGCGGTTTTCCAAAATGATGGTACGGCACTCTATTTCTCAAAAGAAGTTATTCCTTACACAAATCAACAATTTAAACCGAATGATATTATTCCCGTTTATCACCATGTTGGTTTATATGGCTATCGCATTTCAAGCCTACAACGCTATTTAAACTTAAGAGCGGGCGTTCTTGAGCAGCAAGAAGGTTTAGAACAGCTTCGCTTTATGGAAAATGGCATTCCAGTGTCATGCGTTGAAGTGCAAGGAAAGAAGCGAGTGTTTTGGGAGCTCAACAACCCTATTGATGTTGAGCGCATTGAGGCGGCATTTTTAAAAGCTGGTATTGAATAATCTTATTAAATGATAGGCGAGGGCTGAGTTGAAATTGTATCAGGGGATTTGATATGAACAATTTTATAGCCTTCACGCTTTAAAGCCTTTAAAAAATCAGGCATCATTAGCGCAGTGCGCATATGAATATCATGAAAGAGAATGATGCCTTTGCCCTTTTTTCTAAGCCGCTTCATTGTTCGGTTTAAGACTTCAGAGGGAGTGGATTTGAAATAATCTTTTGAATCAATATCAGGTGCAACATCTATCAGACCAATATTCCCAACAACTCGGCGCAAATCAGCTGAATCTGCCAGATATGGAAATCTAAAAAAGTTAGATGGAGTATCGCCTAGTGCTTCTGTAACTGAATAATGCCCTGCATTAATTTCTTTTACAGCCGATGACATGGATATTTTGGTAAGGTCAGGGTGACTTTCTGTATGGCTTGCAATTGTGTGGCCTTGTTTGGCTATTTGTTGAACAAGATCGGGGTATGTTTTAGCAACTGTACCAACCATGAAAAAAGTAGCTTTCACATTATGGTCTTGAAGAGTGCTAAGAATTTTATCAGTTTTTCCTGGTCTTGGTCCATCATCAAAAGTGAGAATAACTTCTTTATCATTTAAATAAAGGTCGGATATGCTATAGACTTCAATCGTTCGGCCTGCAAGCGTTCCACTATCTTGATTATCAGATAATATATCTTTTATGGGGCCTAAGCTCGCTATCTGGGTTCGTTCTGCATTTTCATTATTTTTATGAACAGCAATTGTTTCCAATATAGTTTGTATAGGCTTTCTTGACGCTATGTTTGCGGTTGTTGCTTCGTCATTATTATTCTCAATAATATTATGCGCAATATTTTCTTTTGGTTGTTCTAATGTTTCTGGGATGTGATTATCACTTGAGATAATTTTATCTAATATCGTTTTGAAATTAGATTGATAAACAGGATCACTCGTTGCATTGCTAGAGGCAAGATTGTTATCAACTGTGATAACTCTATGTGTTCTATCAAATTGATTGGCTTGATATTGTGAATGCTTGCTATTTTTTTGTGACGCGCAAGCTGCCACCGCAACTAGCCCTAATAGGGCGAAAAATTTACTATAAGAACGCATAACTCAACTCACATATACTAAAACTAAAGTATATTTTTCCACAATAGAGTTAATTTATCGTTTCTTAGTTAATTTTTTTGATTACTAAAGCGTTAATATGTTTGCTTACATATCTTGATATGGCGCTATGCTCAGGATCTATTAATTCAAACAATATTGATATTAATATATCCTGAGCCTAGCTTATTATGCTCAATGCATTTTTCCTTTAAGCCAATCTCGTGCTTCGCGTTGTGCGCGGGCGACTTCATCACGCGCCATTTCATTAGCTAAGTCTTTACGATAGTCTTTTGCTACTTCCAAACCACCCATTGCAGCTAGGTTGAAAAATTTATGCGCTTGTACCCGGTCAATAGGCATTGATGTACCGCTTGAATACATTAGACCCATTTCAAATAGTTTTTCTGCAGATAATTCCTGATTTGGAATAAGTGTTGTCGCTTCGCTATAATGTTGTACACGAGCCATTTTTCTAATCCCCTGTGTAATAATATTTATTTTTAAAAATTAGGCTGTCTACCAACCTTGATAAAAATTGTGACGCATTTTAAACAAAACCAAGTTAAACGATGGGGTTACTAATCTATGAAATATGCGTTCATATTTCATTATCCTTACCCGATTTTAAGGTATTTTATTTATATTTTTCAGTGGTTTAGTGGTTTTTACAGATAAATTTAAAGAAAAAAGATTCATACTTTAGAAACTATAAGAAAAGCTTTTGAATTTTAAATGATAAAAATTGCAAACAATAAAATTGCATGAACCTATTTTTACAATGGAAAAAGCGTGAATTCATTGATATGTCTCAACCACGCCTTATTTCCTATATATTTAATTTAGCTATAAAAATATTGGAGTTTTTTAATGTTTAAAAAAATATTTCATTCTATTGCTTTAATGTCTAGCCTTATTGCTGGTGCGACAATCCAATCGCAAGCGCTTTCTATAGATCCATTACCAATCGAAGGTTTATGGCTCACTGGCAGTGGGGAATCTCGGGTTCAAATTCAAAATTGTGGCGCTCAGCTTTGCGGTGTTATCACTTGGCTTAGAGAAGATGCTGCAAAAGGCAAAGTCACAAAAGATAAAAAAAATAAAGATCGTTCTTTGCGTAAGCGCCCGATGGTCGGGGTTAAAGCCCTAACAAGCCTTACCCCAAAAGAAGCTAGCGTATGGAAAGGCAGAGCCTATAATCCTGGCGATGGCAATACCTATTCTGCTAAATTAAAATTCATCAATAGTAATGCATTGGAAGTCTCAGGGTGTATTTTAGGCGGACTGGTTTGTAAAAAGCAAATTTGGTATCGCTTAAACCCAGCTAAAGGCAGCATCACTGGTGATTGGTATGTTGCGAATGGCAAATCAAAAATTAACGCCTATTCTTGTGATAACAAGTTATGCGCTAAAGTGACTTGGATTGAGCCTGGCCAACCCGCATCAATTAAAGGGAAAGAGCTGCTCTTTGATGTTAAGCAAAAAGGCAATAGCTGGTCTGGCAAAGCATTAAATCCTTATGATAATAAAAAATATTCAGCAACGATGACGCAAATTTCAGATAATATGATTGAGTTAAAAGCATGTGTTGCTAAAGTTGCTTGTCAAAAGCTCTTTTGGCATAGGGGCTTGTAAGCTAAATATCGATTTATTCACTTATTGTGCATTGAAAAGCATAATTCATAGAAAAGAAAATTTGAAATAAAAGCCGGTATAACCCGGCTTTTTTGTTATAATAATGCTTCGTAATAAAAGCTTCCCTCTTGCAAAAATGTGAGAGAGGGTGTTAAACCAAATTCAGCTTTATAAAGTTTCAAATAGATAAGATTGATTACAATGACGATTGATGCAAATACAGTGCGCCGCGTTGCAAGACTAGCAAGGCTTAAAATTTCTGATTCTGAGGCCGAAACGCTGCAAGATGAACTTTCTTCTATTTTGGGTTGGATTGAGCAGCTCGAAGAAGTTGATGTGGAAGGTGTTGAGCCTATGACTTCTGTTGTTGAAACTCAAATGCGCTTGCGTAGCGATGAAATTAGTGATGGTAATTACCCAGATAAGATTGTCTCAAATGCGAGCCTGTCTGAAGATAATTTCTTCATGGTTCCTAAGGTTGTTGAATAAAAAACAGCCATCGCAATTTTACTTTCTTTTAGGACGCATATCATGACAGAGATTACGAAACTTACTTTGAAACAAACAAGAGACGCTATTGTAAATAAGGACTTTACAGCCGTTGAAGCGACCCAAGCTTATTTGGATAATATCAAAAAATCCGAAAAACTAAATGCATTCATTGTCACAACAGAAGAAAAAGCTTTGACGATGGCAAAGCAAAGTGATGAGCGCGTTGCCAAAGGGGAAGCTGGTCTTTTAGAAGGCGTTCCACTGGGTATTAAAGACTTGTTTTGCACACAAGGCGTGCAATCAACAGCTTGTAGTCATATTTTAGATGGCTTTGAGCCTGAATATGAATCAACAGTGACTTCTAATTTATGGCAAGATGGTGCTGTTATGCTTGGTAAGCTCAATATGGATGAGTTTGCAATGGGCTCTTCCAACGAAACAAGCTATTATGGCGATGTTGTTAATCCATGGAAAGCAAATGATAGCGACAAAACGCTTGTGCCTGGTGGCTCTTCTGGCGGCTCAGCTTCTGCGGTAGCTGCAAATTTATGTGCTGCTGCGACAGCAACGGATACAGGGGGATCTATTCGCCAACCCGCCGCTTTCACAGGGACTGTTGGCATTAAGCCGACCTATGGTCGTTGCTCGCGTTGGGGCGTTGTTGCTTTTGCATCGTCTTTAGATCAAGCAGGCCCGATTGCGAAGAATGTTGAAGATTGTGCTATCATGCTTGAGAGCATGGCAAGCGTTGATAAAAAAGATACAACCAGCGTTGATACACCCGTTCCTAATTATGCTGAAGCAATAACAGGTGATATTCGTGGCATGCGCATTGGTATCCCAAAAGAATATCGCGTTGATGGGATGAGCGATGAAATTTCAGCCCTTTGGCAGCAAGGGATTGATCTTCTTAAAGATGCTGGCGCTGAAGTTGTTGATGTTTCATTGCCCCATACAAAATATGCATTGCCAGCTTATTATATTGTTGCGCCAGCAGAAGCCTCTTCAAACCTTGCCCGCTATGATGGCGTGAAATATGGGCTTCGTGTGCCGGGTAAAGATATTGTTGAGATGTATGAAAATACAAGAGCAGAAGGCTTTGGTGATGAGGTCAAACGCCGTATTTTAATAGGCACCTATGTTTTATCTGCGGGTTATTATGATGCTTATTATTTAAGAGCACAAAAAATCCGTACTTTAATCAACCAAGACTTTGTGAATGCATATCAAAAATGTGATATGCTTTTAACACCGACAACACCAACAGCAGCCTTTGCCCATGGTTCAAAGAGCGGAAATCCTGTTGAGATGTATCTCAATGACATATTTACAGTGACCGTCAATATGGCTGGTTTACCTGCAATATCTGTACCTGCTGGCATGAGTGCTAACGGACTGCCTCTTGGGTTGCAGCTTATTGGTAAAGCTTTTGATGAAGCATCTTTATTTAATGTCAGCTCTGTTATTGAAAAAGCTACTGCCCAGAATATCTCTTCTCCTGAGAGTTGGTGGGCATAAGAGGCACATTATGAATGATAATCAAAAAATTAAAGCTCCTGCTGAATGCGAAACAAAAGATGATGTCCGCGTTGAAATCGATCGTATTGACACGGCATTAGTGAGTTTATTGGCAGAGCGGTGGGGATATGTTGATCGGATCTCAAAGTTAAAGTCCACGCCTGAGGAAGCAACTGTTCCATGGCGGATTCAACAGGTTGTTGATAAAGTGCGTGCGATAGCGGAAGATAAAAATCTACCGCCTGAACTTGCAGAAGATATTTGGCGCCGGTTGATAGAGTGGGGCATTAAATATGAAGAAGAAAAACTCCGCGCAAAGCAACACACAGATAATTAGGAATCATTTATTCTCTGTGATCAAGCAGGATTAGCAGGATATATATCGCTTTTTTAAGAAAATAGAGCGCTATTATAGTTGAATTTTACATCCTTTGCTTCTCGCCAAATTTCTAAAGCTTCAATTCTGCTCTTGCCTTTTCTATCAATAGGCAGACGCAGCTTATTAATGATTTCTTCAACTTCAAATTTCGCAGCAATTTGCGCCTGACTTGCATAGCGCGTCCCAATAATTGAAAAATCATCTAAAGCTGTTAAACCATTTGGAAAAAATTCCCGATATACTAGTCTCTCTGTAAGCCCCATACTCGTTCTAAAACCAACAAGAGCAGAAAGCTGAATCAGTGCTTTTTGTAAATGTTTTGCATTTTGCGTCTGCGTAGGCGATCTGCGGTTTAGCAGGACGACCCAGTCAATAACGCCATTATCTACTTTTCTTCTATTCGCTCTGGCTTCTCGGACAATTTCAGAATATTGGCTTGTGTTTAAGACTTCATAGTTATCTGGGTTGAGTTTGCCCAAAACATCAATATCAATAAAGCTCTCATTTATTGGTGTAACAAGCGTGTCACAAAAGGCGTGGGACATACGCATTAAATAAGTGTCAGAAGCGGGCGTATCTATGATGATAAAGTCATGATTTTCTTCTAAAGAGGATACGGCTTGCGCAAAATTATTTAATTCAGATTCAATATTTTTAGACGTGTGAAAATGGCTGGAGCGCTCAATTGTAATTAAAGTAGGCATTTTAATATCAAGATTAAATTGCTTTTTATATTGGTCGCGGTTGTTTATATATTGTGATATAGATTTTTGCCGACTATCGATATCAACAATGGCAACACGCTGTCCTTTTTTTAATAAAGCAATAGCAAGATGCATGGATATTGTTGACTTTCCACATCCGCCTTTTTCATTTCCAACGACGATTACATGCGCGCTCTTCTGGTTACTCTCATACATTGAATTCCTCAGTATCGTTTAAAAATTATAATTTAAATATTCTTCAATCCCTTTGCTGCCATGAATTTTGGCCTTAATATACCAAGCCTTAAAATAATATGGTTTGCATTTTTCCATTTAAATATTACAAGAATAAGACATTTTTGATCTTTTATTAGTTATCTAGCCTAAAGTAGCCTATATGGATAACTGCCTTCATAGTAGATCTAAGTTTCATTCATTGTATATATTAATATGACAATTTATGAGAAAATAGCCAAGCATCTTTTCAAGTCATTGTTAATGCTCAGTTTTAATTCAATTTTGATATAAATTTTATTGTTTT
>WTKA01000160.1:0-19845 GCA_011524605.1 Hyphomicrobiales bacterium
TTTCAACAATAGCAAAACGATGATTTTACTTTATTTTCATCCACCTAATAGTTTTCATTCAAACAGAATTGAACAAAATAATCACGTTCTGAGCCTAGATTTAAGGCCTACTTTTTAAAAGAGCCTTCACGCAAAAAATATGCAGTTTGTTGCTGGACATTTTTATTTTGAGGAAAGAATGTATGGGGGGCAGAGAGTGTTATATGATCTTGCATCCCTTCTATATAAGTATTCTCTATTGATACTTTCCCATCATCTTTTCCTTTGATTAATAATGAAGAAATGGGATCAATAGACCGACTGCCCGCAATAACCCCGCATTCATAATCAATTTGTTTAAATAAAGATGAGATTTGCGTTTGATCTGTTCCGAGCTGCTGCCCTGCCGGGCCATATAGCTTTTTATATAACCAATTATTTTTTAGAAAATCAGCAATTTCACTGCCCTTATTCGGGGTTGCAAGCATTACAACTCTACCCATTTTTTGCGGTCTATAGTGGCTCAAGATTGCCCGCACTAATAAGCCGCCCATAGAGTAGCCAATGAAATGCATGGGTTTATTTTCTTGTGCTTTAGAAGAAATATCTTGCCAGACATGGTCTTTTAATTCCTCTAATGGTTTTTTAGTTGAAGGATAATCTAAATTAAGCACCTCATAGCCTTGCAGTTCCATATGGCGAGCAAGCGACCGCATATGTTTGCTAGTGCGAAATATGCCATGTAGAATGACGACATAATCATTTTCTACATTTTTTGGCATTTCGTGCATATTTATAGAACCCATTATCACTTTACAGTTTATTTCATAGATCAATTATGAATAATCTGAATGAATATCAAGGCAAATACAATTTTCAAACACAAAATTGGTTTAAATCAATATGGTTGTGCGCCCATTTTTCGGCAATATGCTGGTTATGTGTCACAAGGATTATGCCAATATTCTCTTCCCTACAAAGCTTTTTTAACAGATTAAGACAAGTTTCTTGTGTTATGAGATCAAGTCTGCTTGTTGGCTCATCTGCTAATAATATTTTGGGTTTAGCGATAAGCGCACGAATGAAGGAAAGGCGTTGAAGTTCGCCTCCTGACACATTAGAGGGTCGGCGTTCTAAAATGGAAGCATCTAATTCAACATTCTCTAAAAGTTGCAAGAGTTGATCCCAAGCCATTTTGTGTTTTTTTGTTACAGCTTTAAAATTGTCTTTTAGAGAAATAAGCGGCGGAAAAGCAGTTGGTGGATCTTGATAGAGTTTTTGAATTTCCCATTTTCCAATATGCTCAGCGCGGGTTAGCGTGCCACCCATTGGTTTTATACTACCAATTATTGTATCTAAAAGACTTGTTTTGCCTATCCCACTTGGCCCTGAAATTGCGAGGCTTTCTCCCGCTTTAAGGCAAAAATCAAGACCTTTAATAAAGGCTATTTTATTGCGCCCAATCCTTAATTTTTCTGATTGAACAAGAATATTCTCTTTAGAAGATATGGTACAAGAAGAGAGGGGCGGCCATGATGATGGATTAGCAGCGCATAGTGCTTGTGTATAGCTGGCTTTAGGGGACGATAAAACCGTATGAGTAATGCCTTCTTCAACAATTTTTCCATTCTTTAAAATAATGATTTTACCCCCTAACGCATAGGCAAGATCAAGATCATGGGTAATTGTTAATAGGCTATCTCCTTTTTGGGGAATGGCTTTTAAAAGGGATAAAATTTTATCATGTCTATGGCTGTCTAAGCCTTTTGTCGGTTCATCTGCGAGTAATAGCTCAGCATCGCCTGCTGTCGCTGCTGCAAATGCAACTCTTTGCGCCATCCCTCCTGACAATTGAAACGGTCTTTTTTGTGCCGTGTCGCTTAGATCAAGCTTCTTAAATTGCTGTTCGGTTTGCTTTTTCGCTTCTTTCCAGTTGTAGCTTTTAAAATAGCGGTGGGTTTCAGCGACCTGTTGGCCTGATCGCATTAAGGGGTCTAGAGAAAGCCATGGTTCTTGCGGTAGTGCAGTTATTATATCCCCCCAAAGTGCAGCTCGTTTTTTTGGGGATAAGTTGTCTATAGCTTCCCCTTTAAGCAAAATGTCACCTCGGCTTTTTAAGCCGGTAGGTAGGCTACCTAAAATGGCTTGCGCGATCAAACTTTTCCCAGCGCCTGTTTCACCCATAATTGTGAGATTTTCACCCAATTCTAAAGAAAAAGAAATCGGGCCTAACAAATCAACTTGTTTGTCTTCGATAAAAACATAAAGATTTTTTACGCTTAGCAAGGTCATTTTTTATGAAACCCTCCTACGCTGAGGTGAAGCGATAAAATTGTTAAAACGAGGCATATAATTGGCTGTAAAATAAGAAAAGGGGCTTCTCGCCAATAGGGTAAGAGCTGCGTCATCATCAAGCCCCATTCAGCCATTGGCGGACGAATACCAACACTGACAAAGCCAAGGGCAGCAATGGCTGTTATTGCCGAAGCAATGCCAAATGCAGAAATTGTAAAAAGCCCATTGCGTAATTCAGGGAAAATATGCCGTGTTAAAATGAAGTAGTTGCTTAGCCCTAGATTTTTTGAAGCGTCAACAGAAGGGTGTGCTAAAATGATACGGCTTCGTTGTCGCGTATATCGAAAAAATTCCACCCATAGCGTTAGAGAAATACCAATATATAAGAGCCACCATGACCCTGGTGCTGATGCCATTAAAATTAAAACCAGCAATAATCCTGGTAGTGCTAAAATGGCATCGGCAAAACTTGTTAAAAAACGATCCGTCCATGTACCAAACCATGCGGCAATAATACCAAGGCTTATCCCTAAAAAAGCGGCTGTTACAAGCGATAAAATGCCCAGTGATAAAGATAGACGTGCGCCAGACAAAAGACGAGCGGCCATATCGCGGCCTAAATGATCTGTTCCTAATAAATGAACTGCATTTGGCATTTGCCGTGCATGTAACAGATCCTGTTTGGCAGGGTCATGGCCAACAAGATCAGGGCCAATGACAGTAGATATGATAATGATGCTTAAAAGCCCTAAGCCAATAGAGCGTGATAAGCCTATCTTGCGATATAATTTAAGGGGAGAATAAGAGGCAAAAAAGATCATGATTTGGCGCTTCTTGGATCAATAAAACTACATAAAAAATCAATGACAAGATTAAGCCCAACATAGATAAGCCCGAGGGTTAAAGCAGTACCCTGTACCATAGCAATGTCGCGGCCAAATATAGCATGAATAAGCGCATGACCAATGCCGGGCCATGCGAAGAGGGTTTCAATAATCACAACGCCTTCAATCAAGTAAGCCATTTGAACGCCGATATAGGTCACAGAAGGCAAGGCAGCATTGCGCAAGACATGGGCGCGCAAGGTAAGGCCGCTGGGTAATCCTTTGATGCGAGAGAAAAGCTGCCAGTCAGAATGCATTGCTTCTAACACGCTATCACGAATAACCCGGTTGGATACAGCAGCCATACCAATGCCAAGGGTGAAGGCGGGTAGAATGAGATGATGAAAAGAGCGAAAACCTGCAACAGGAAATAGTTTTAGATGAACTGAAAAAATCAATACTAAGGTGAGACCAACAGCGAAAGGGGGAATAGCGCGCACAAAGATAGAAAGCTGCAAGAAAAATTTATCGGCCCAGCCATTAGGGTTTAGACCCGTATAAATGCCGATGGGAAAGGCGATAAGAATAGAAACGAAGAGCGCGCTAAGGGATAATGTTAAAGTGTGGCCTAGTTGAACGGCTATTTTCTCAGATACTGAGCCACGATAAATAAAAGATTCGCCTAGATTAAATTGAGCTAGCGCTTTGAGCCAATCAAATAATTGCAAACTCCAATGGCGATCTAATCCTAATTCTTGTCTCACCGCTTCTGCCGCGGCAGCATCCATAAGATCATACCCATACCGCCCTGCAGCAATGCGAAAAGCCGCATCACCGGGCAAAGCCTGCATCATTGCAAAACTAACAAGACCAACAATGAGAGCGACAATTAAGGCTTGCAGCCCTCTTTTTAAGAGGGCTGCAATTAATTTTTTATACATAGAACTTATTTTTTCCAGCGCATTGTGCTTAAGCCATAGCTTCTTTGAAGTGGATCAATGATAACATCTTCAAGGTTAGCATCTATGGATGCTGTATGCTGATACCATGTGATTGGAATAAGCGGCAACTCTTCTTGTATAATTGATGACACAAGTGCAATATTTTTTGCTCTTTTTTCAACATCACCTTTTGCAGCAATTTCTTCTAGGGCTTGAGCTACTTGTGCATTTTCCCAACCCATAGCGCCCCAATCGCCACCACCTGCTGCAAAGTCTTGCAAAACTGTGCCAATTGGATCAGGCGTTAAGCCATAGTTACGCGCATATAAAGCGACATGCAAGCTACCATCTTGGTGGCCTGCTGGAATTTGAGAATAGTTGGCAACACTTACATCAAGTTCAATACCAATTTCTTTCCAGCTTGCTTGTAAAACAGTTGCAATTAAGGGGAGTTCAGGACGATCTGGGAATGTACGCAGCTGAATAGCAAAACGTTCGCCATTTTTCACTAAAATGCCGTCTTCACCTTTTTGCCAACCAAGCTCAGCTAAAAGCATTTTGGCTTTTTCCATATCATATTCAAGCTTTGGCAAATCCGTATTATGCCAACTATTTAATGCTGGTGGGAAAAGTTGGCTTGCCGCAGCTTCAGGAAAACGCGTAATTGACGTTGCGATCGCTTGGCGATTAATCGCTAAGCTTAGAGCTTGGCGCGCTTTTGGATCTGCAAAAAAAGCATGGCCTGCATTTACTTTTAAAGTAACAACGCGAGGAATTGGCACGGCGATTGTTTCTACACTGTCCACTGCTTGCAAGCCATTGAAACCTGCTGGATCAAAGGTGAAAACAAGGTTGGCATCGCCTGTTTCTGCTAATAAAGCGCGTGTTTCTGCGCGGCCTGCTGCAAGATAGCCTGCTTTTGCAATTTTCGCTTTTTTACCCCAATAATTGTCATAACGCTCTAAATCAATGCTTTGTGGCGGCGTGTAGGCGCTTACTTTAAAAGGACCTGTGCCGACAAATGCAACCGGTGCGCCTGCTTCATCAAAAGAAGCTGCTGCTGGAATAATTGTTGTTGCATGCGCTAAAAGCGCTGGTAATGCTGCAAAAGCTTTTTCCATCTCAAAAATAATCACATTATCTTCAGCTGTGATCGATTTTATTGGCGCTTTTGATAATACACCTGGTTGTTTCCATGCGCGTGTTAAAGCTGTAAGGGCTGTTCCAGCATTAAAGGCAGTACCATCATGGAAAGTCACATTGTTGCGCAAAGTAAAGCGCCATGTCATTGCATCTTCAGAAGCTGCCCAGTCTGTAGCAAGACCTGGGCGTAAAACGCCATTTTCATCTGCATCAACAAGATTTTCCATGATTTCAAGCTTTTGAATGACATAGCCTGAAATGGCTAAATCAAAACTTGTGATTTCCCATGGAGCAGCAATTTTCACTGTTTTTTCTTCATGCGCACTATCATGGGCAAAAGCAATCGTTGAAAAAGCGAGCGCCATGCCTAAAGCGGCAAGACTTTTTGTGAACATTATATTTTCCGATCTTATTTTATTTTAAATATGCTAGAGGATTTCTAACAAGTGTAGGAAGCTAAATATATGTAACTTCATTTGTTACATATATGAAAATGACAGCTTGATAGTCAACCTAAACTTTAGGCAAAATACTGTGTATCAATAATGATCACAATAATAGCAATGATCAGAAATATGAAATGTTGTTGTCGCATAGATTTTTTTGTAGACAGTTTTTGTAATAAATTATGACCCATATTATACCCTCACGCGTCTCATAATATTATGCTACATATAATGTATATATCTTCCTGCTTTTCATTCATCATATAGCTAGTATAGAGATGACCTTAGGATTAAGGTAGAGCATGTTTAAACAGGACTGTAATAAGCTTGTTTGTGTCAAGTAGCAAAACAATACTATTGCAGTCAAGTTTAAAAATACGAATTTACAAAGATTTTAGGCTCAGGACCTATTAATTTTGTTCAATTCTGTTTGAGTTAAAAGTATTAGGTGGATGAAAATAAAGTAAAATCATCGTTTTGCTATTGTTGAAACTTTATTTTTGACAAATGATGCATTTAACTCAAACCCAAAGGGCACCATATATTTACACCATGAATACGTCAAAAAAGCTTGAAATTACCAGTAGTTCCAGCGCTTTATTTCCTTTTCACAGTGTAAATCTATAGGCGCAGAATGGACTAAATAATCAAGTCCTGAGCCTAGATCGTCATACGCTGTAAAAAGAAGCTAAATTATTCAAAAGCAGAAAAGCCTATCCTTTTAGTGCTTTTAT
This sequence comes from Hyphomicrobiales bacterium, assembly GCA_011524605.1. Lineage (GTDB taxonomy): Bacteria > Pseudomonadota > Alphaproteobacteria > Rhizobiales > WTKA01 > WTKA01. The sequence continues at coordinate 6,363 of WTKA01000160.1, forward strand.
GGTATAAGCATGCTTGATTTATAATTTATTCTTAAAATTTGAATTTGGCCTCGCTTATGAAGTTTCTAGACATTGCAAAAGTTAACATTAAATCCGGTGCTGGCGGTAATGGCTGCGTGAGCTTCCGCCGTGAAAAATATGTTGAATTTGGAGGCCCTGATGGCGGCGATGGCGGCAAGGGCGGTGATGTATGGGTTGAGTGTGTTGAAGGATTAAACACGCTTATTGATTATAAATTCAAACAGCATTTTAAAGCGACAAAAGGCATTCATGGCATGGGGCGCATGCGTACAGGCGCAGGCGGCGAAGATGTTATTCTTAAAGTGCCTGTTGGCACTGAGATTTTGGACGCTGAAAGCCAAGTCCTTATTGATGATTTAACCGAAGTTGGCCAGCGCATTTGCTTGCTTAAAGGCGGTAATGGTGGTTTTGGTAATGCCCACTTTAAAACCTCCACAAATCGCGCGCCACGTCATGCAAATAATGGTGAGGCAGGAGAAGAGCAGTGGATAATTTTAAGGCTTAAGCTCATTGCTGATATTGGTTTATTGGGTTTGCCAAATGCTGGAAAATCTACATTCATTTCATCTGTATCGGCAGCAAAGCCTAAAATCGCAGATTATCCCTTTACAACATTACATCCAAATTTAGGGGTTGTGTTACATAAGGGAGCGGATTTTGTTATTGCAGATATTCCTGGCCTGATTGAAGGAGCTCACGAAGGTCATGGTTTGGGCGATCGCTTCCTTGGTCATGTTGAGCGTTGTGCTATGCTATTACATTTAATCGATTTGTCAGAAGAAGATCCGATTAAAGCCTATCATGTCATTCGTAAAGAATTAGCAGCCTATGATACTGATTTGGCTGCAAAACATGAGGTTGTAGCGCTCACAAAAGCAGACATTATCCCCGAAGATTTACATAAAGATCTTGTTGCTGAATTTAAAGCGGAAACAGGCACGGCTCCTTTCCTTATTTCATCAGTATCAAGGCAAGGTCTAGACCCTGTGCTTGACTATATTATTGAGAAAATGAGTGAAGAAGTAGAGCCAGCAAAGCAGGATAAAAAAGCAGAGCCGCCAGAAATAGCTTCTCCTTGGGGCTGATAGATTGCAAAAGGCTTTAGTCTAGCCATAATTGGCATATAATAATGAATGAAATTTATTTGATATTTTAGGCAAAAATAATGAAATCGCCGCTTGATAAATATAAGCGTATTGTTGTGAAAGTAGGGTCTGCCCTTTTAGTTGATGCAGAAAATAGTTGCGTTAAAACCCAGTGGTTAGAAACGCTCGGTAAAGATTTTGCCAGCCTGATTGCACAAGATAAGGAGATTATTATCGTCTCCTCTGGTACAATCGCGCTTGGGCGCTCTGCTTTTGATATGCCGCTCACCTCTTTAAAATTAGAAGAGGGGCAGGCGGCCGCATCCATTGGCCAAATTATCCTTGCAGGTGCTTGGCAGTCTGCATTAAATTGCGCGAATAAACATGTGGGGCAGGTGCTTATCACATGGAATGATACGGAAAACCGTCGCCGATATCTCAACGTAAGAAATACCATTGATACCTTATTAAAATATCAGGCAATTCCTTTAATTAATGAGAATGACACGGTAACAACACAAGAAATACGTTATGGTGATAATGATAGGCTAGCGGCACGCATTGCAACAATGGTCAATGCGGATGCGTTGATTTTGCTCTCAGATGTTGACGGGCTATACACTGAATCACCCCAAAAAAATCCGCATGCAAAGCATTTAGATGTGATTGAAGAAATTACCCCTGAGATTGAAAATATGGCCTCAGGTGCTGCCTCTCTCTATTCGCGCGGGGGGATGGCAACAAAAGTTGCTGCTGCAAAAATGGCAACTTCAGGGGGGATTGATATGATGATTGCCTCTGGTTTAGTGCAGCACCCGCTTGCAAAGCTTGGGAGTGAGCAAAAATATACTTTGTTTAAATCAACCGTTGATCATGCTACAGCACGTAAAAGCTGGCTTGCAAGCCATATGGATGAACGGGGCGAAATTATTATTGACGCAGGGGCAAGCCAAGCTTTGTTAACGGGTAGTAGCCTGTTAGCTGCAGGAATTACTCATGTTGAAGGTGAGTTTGAACGAGGGGATGTTGTTGTTATTGTCAACCAAGAGGGCATGGCATTAGCAAAAGGCATTGTCGCTTATGACTATGAGGATGCTCAAAAAATTGCAGGTCATCGCTCTGAAGAATTTCAGGATATTTTAGGCTACCCGCCGCGAGGTGCTTTTATTCATCGGGATGATTTGGTGTTGCTAGTTGCAAGTGGCGCAACGGAATAGGGATTAGGGAAAGATGACTGAAATTAGGGCAATTAAAGAAGAAGAATTACAAAACTATATGCAAAGAATGGGCGTTGAGGCAAGGGTTGCAGCGCGCATTTTGTCTCAAGCAAGTTCGGAGCAGAAAAAACAAGCGCTTAATGCGATGGCTGGGGCAATTCGTGAGCAGGCAGCTTCAATTTTAAAGGCAAATGCAGCCGATTTAGAAGCCGCCGCAGATAAGGGATTGAAAGCCTCTTTTGTTGATCGTCTAACACTTAATGAAGACAGAGTGGAGGCGATGGCGCAAGGACTTGAGGCAATTGCAACATTTGATGATCCTGTCGGCAGCATAATCAAAGCATGGGATCGTCCCAATGGCCTGACTATAAAGCAGGTTAGAACCCCTCTCGGTGTGATTGGTGTCATTTATGAAAGTCGTCCTAATGTGACAGCGGACGCTGGGGCTTTATGCATGATGGCAGGTAATGCTGTTATTTTGCGTGGCGGCTCGGAAGGCTTTCATTCAAATCACGCTATTCATGCAGCATTGCAAGCTGGATTGGTAAATGCTGGTTTGCCAGAAAAAGCAATTCAATTAATAGCTACAACAAATCGTGATGCGGTGGGCGAAATGCTCAGAGGACTTGACGGCAATGTAGATGTCATTGTGCCGCGCGGCGGCAAAAATCTTGTGGGCCGTGTGCAAAAGGAAGCGCGCGTTCCTGTTTTTTCCCATTTAGAAGGCCTATGCCATCTTTATGTTGACGAAGATGCCTCTTTAGATATGGCTGTAGAGATCATCCATAATGCAAAATTGCGACGTACGGGCATTTGCGGCTCTGTGGAAACAGTGCTTATTCATGAAAAAATAGCTAAAGACTATGCCCCTGCAATTTTAAATAAACTTGCAGAAGATGGGTGTGAAATTCGTGGCGATGAAGCAATTTGTAAACTTTGGCCAACTGCAAAACAAGCAACGGCTGAAGATTGGGTTACTGAATATTTGGACAAGATTTTATCAGTTTGCGTTGTTTCTTCTTTAGACGCTGCAACAGATCATATCGCCGAATATGGTTCAGAACATACAGATGGCATTATCACGCAAAATCAAGAGAATGCTCAAAAATTCTTTGAAAAAGTCGATAGCGCTATTGTTGTTCACAATGCTTCAACGCAATTTGCCGATGGTGGTGAATTTGGTATGGGCGCTGAGATTGGCATTGCAACAGGTAAAATGCATGCGCGCGGCCCAATAGGTGTAGAGCAGCTGACAAGCTTTCAATATCATGTCTTAGGCACAGGCCAAATACGGCCTGCATAATGATTGTAAAGGCGCATTGCTATCCTGCTACGGCAGAAAAGATGAAAATTGGTCTTTTTGGCGGGTCATTTAACCCGCCTCATGAAGGTCATGCTTTTATTGCTAAGCAAGCATTGAAATTTGCTGGGCTAGATCGCGTGTGGATGTTGGCAACACCAGGCAATCCGTTGAAAAATAATAATCAGCTTTTAAGCTATGAAGAACGTAAAAGCCGTATCAATCATTTTATTTCAAATAGAAATATCATTGTCAGTGATATTGAATTTCATTTAAACCATCGCTATAGCGTTGAGACACTGGCACATTTAGTGAAGCGATTTCCAAAAGTTCAATTTTATTGGATCATTGGCGCGGATAATTTAGCTAATTTTCATCATTGGCATGAGTGGCAGAAAATTTGCCAATATATGCCATTGATTATTTTTGATCGTCCAAATTATAGCTATAAAGCCTTGAAAAGCATTGCAGCGACGCGCAATATTAAAGATATCCACTATAACCCAGAGAGATTGAATTTAAAATCAGCCTCTATACAGCATCGTAAGGTGAAGAGTGGAATTTATTTATTTTCAAAGAGATATGATATTTCATCAACAAAATTAAGAGGGAAAGAAAATCTATCTTTGATTAAATGATGATGCTAAATGAAAACAATTATAACAATCACGGTAATTTCAAATTGTCTATTTTTTTGAATTTGTTATAATAATGAAAATATATATGATTAAAAGGAAGATATAAGTTTGCCTAACAAAGATGAGAATGCACAAGCTCAAGATGACAAGGACACTGTCGAGCAATTTCGTGAACTTATTGAACAAACATTAGAAGATGGCAAGGCCGAGCAGATTTCGGTTATTGATCTACAAGGCAAATCTTCTATGAGTGATTATATGGTCATCGCTTCAGGCAGGTCGAATAGACATGTCAGTTCACTTGCTGATCAACTACAAAAAGCTTTTAGAGAAGTAGGCGTAAAAGGCGTTATCACAGAAGGTCAATCACAAGCGGATTGGGTTTTAATGGACACAGGAGATATTATTATCCACCTGTTTAGACCCGAAGTTAGAGAATTTTATAATCTTGAAAAAATTTGGTCTCTTCCTAGCTCTGAGCCTAATTTGGTTGCCGTATAAATATGCCAATCACGGTACAAGCCGTTGGCTTGATGAAGAAAAAAACGGCTGAAATTGAGTTGAAGCAGCATTATATGGATAATGCTGCCCGCCTATGCCAGGCGCAAGGCTTTGGCAAAATTAATGAATTAGAATATGCGGAAAATGCAAAGCAAAATGTAGCGGAACGAAAAGCTTTAGAAGCTAAGCATTTGTTAAACCATATTCAGCCTTCCGATTATGTCATTATTTTAGATGAAAATGGAAAATCCATATCATCCAGACAATTTTCCTCAACACTTCAAGATGAATTAAGCCAATCCCGCCATGTGCATTTTCTATTAGGCGGTCCTGATGGTCATGGAGATGCTTGTTTGCAGCGTGCAAATTTAAAGCTTTCATTTGGGCGGATGACATGGCCGCACCGACTGGCTCGTATTTTACTTTATGAGCAAATTTATCGGGCAATGACTATTATGACAAATCATCCTTACCACCGAGATTGATTGTTTGGCTAATATTTGTGAAATAGAAATTATTGCTACAGCATCAAGTTAAATTTAATTATTCGTTTATGCACTTATTTGCAGGCTTTTATGAACTTTTCGCATTGATGCTAATCCACTATTTGGCTCAATTTTTGTCGAGGATTTAATGCGAACACTAGGCTCAGGACTTATTAATTTAGTCCATTCTACATCAACAGATTTACCCTATGAAAAGGAAAGAAAGCGCCGGAACTACTTGTAATTTCAAGCTTTTTTGACGCATTCATAGGGCAAATATGTGGTGCCCTTTGGGTTTGAGTTAAAAGCATCATTTGTCAAAAATAAAGTTTCAACAATAACAATAGTATTCTTTTACTTTATTTTCATCCACTTAATACTTTTAATTCAAATAGAATTGAACAAAATTAATAGGTCCTGAGCCTAGTACGCCTCAATGTGTTTGCAAGCTTCTCTGGCAGCTGATATTCTACATTATGTAATAAGTTATCAATTTTGGGATATTTACGTCTAAATTTTCTAACAAAAATAACAGCGCGCTTGCTTGTCATCAAGATCATTGCCAAGCCAATAGCAAGGAAAAATATGCCTGTCGGTATGGGTGTTAAGATGGTTATAAATCCTAAGAGCAAGCATATTGCTGCAATAAATCTTAAGCCTATATTTTTTAAGTGCTTCGCCATTTTATCTCACCCTATTTTCATGAAAGATAATATTCTAAGACAATGACTGAAAAATGATGATAATTTACTAAAATAGGGACTATTCACAAGGCATAACAGTAATTTTATATATCTATGCTTGCCTAATCTTTAACATTATCCCATCTTAGCCTTATGATTTCATGCATTACGCGTCTTAGGCTTTTATTCTGCGCCTAAGTAAATTGAGTAAAAAGAGGCTGGAATATGGCTTTGCATCCGTTTTTTAAAGAAAAATTTCTATATTTGCGCATCTCTGTGATTGCTTTTGTGACAATCAGATGGCCATTATTCTTTTATGCATCCTTATTAGCAGGGTTTTGGTGGGCCTTAGTTGTCTTAGAAATTTTGCATATATTTCCTCTTTTCGTGCAAATCTTAATCACTGTGCTATTCATATCTGCTGCCATTGGTTTATGTTATTATTTTTTAAAAACCGCCTTAATGAGCAAAAGAGAAAAAATTGCTTTATTAGCGGCGCATAATAATATTGATGTCGGTAAGCTGATTTTATTGAACGATCACTATACAGAAGAAAATACGCCTGATGTGGTTGCTGCAAATAACCAAAATAGCCTATTAAAGAAGCAGCAAAATAAGATATTAAAAAGTTTGCCAAAACTTAAAATGCCTTTGCCCCATTCCAATCTATATATTTACGATAGATATGGGGTTAGAGTGGTTCTCTTGCTTTTCATTGCATGGGCGGCACTCTCTAGCCCTCATGACTTTGGCTATAAATTACAATCACTCTATCTTTTGGAAAAAGAGCAAAGCGAATTGCAATTGCGCGCCTGGATCAATCCACCTCAGTATTCAAATGATCCTGCAAAATATATTTTGCAGCATAACAGTGCATTAAATGATCAAAATAGATATTTATCAGATGTTGAAGTCATGCAGTTTAGCATACTACATATTTCATCTTTTTCAAAAGGAGAGGACGAGATTCAGGCATTTTTCTATCCTATTGAAAATGGTGCGAAACCAATTGATTTATCCGCCTTAAATGGACAAGTAGAAGATGTTATTATGCCATCAGAGCAAAAGCAGAAGCTGTCTTTCCCATTGAAAAGCTCAGGTCATATTGTTATTCAGTCCAAAGATAATCAAATTAATCAAAAAATTCAGATCAATGTTATTGAAGACACACCGCCTGTAATTAGCTTTATTTCTCATCCTCAGCCAAACTTAAACCAGCAGCTAGAAATTCACTATAAAATAAATGATGATCATGGCATTAGTGCTGCAAAAGCGGTGTTTGATATCAATGACGGGCATGAAAAAATATCAAATGCCCTTTATTCAGCGCCAAATTTCTCATTGCTATTGCCTAGCAATGGTGATGATGACGGACGGGCAAAGACTTTGTTAGACACAGCTTCCCACCCATTTGCAGGGCAAAAATTAGAATTAACACTGCAAGCAACAGATAGGGCTGAGCAAATTTCATATTCCAGAACAATTGATGTTATGGTGCCCAGCAAGAAATTTGCAAATGAGCTTGCCGCAAGTTTAGTTGATTTAAGAGGGCGTTTGGCACTTGATCGCGCAAAAGCAAAGCAAGTCAAAAATGCATTAAATGCATTAAGCTTATTCCCTGAAAATTTTGATATGGATTTTAGCATTTACCTAGGTCTAGTTACGGCTAAAAACCGTTTAAATTTGGCAAGGAATGACGATGACCTAAGAAGCGTTGTCGATCAGCTTTGGCATATGGCGCTTTACCTTGAAGATGGCGATGTTGCAGAAGCAAGACAGGCTTTTGAAAATGCACGGAAACAATTGCAAAATTTATTACAAAATGGCGGCACAGATAAGCAAATACAAGAAGCAATGGAGGAGCTTCGAAAAACATTCTCTGCTTTGATGCAAGAGATGATGCGCCTAGCGCAAAATAATCAAAATAGTGAAAATAACGCAGAAAATTCAGCGCAGAATGGCCAAGAAGTAGCAAGTCAAGATTTAGACCAACTGTTAAAAGCTATTGAAAATGCAGCCCGTGGTGGGGAGAGAGCAGAGGCGCAGAATTTATTAAATGCACTCAATTCGATTATGCAAAATCTGCAAATTGGCCAAGGCAATCAACAAGGAAGCCAATCTAATAACAATGATCAAAGCCAAGGGATTTTGCCACAGCTACAGAAACTTATAGAAGAGCAAACGAAGCTATTAGAAAAGACGTTTGATAAAAGCGAAAAGGGAAAAAATAGTTTAGATGCTCAAGATCGGCAGACCCTTTCTCAAGAGCAAAATCAATTAAATCAAGAATTAGACAATTTCCTAAATTCATTGCCGAATTTGCCTAATGAAAATAATGGTGAAATGTCACAAGGCCAAGATAATTATCAGCAGTTTTTTGATGATGCCCTACAGCAAATGCAAGGTGCGGAAGAAGGCCTGCAAATGGGAAGAAGTAGCAAGGCGTTAAAAAATCAAGGAGAGGCTTTAAATACTCTTCAACAAGCAGGGAGTGCGCTAGCTAGGAAATTATTAGAGCAATCAACACAAAATAATGATCAGCAAAATGGGCAGGGGCCTTCTACTAACAATCCTTTTGCTGAGACCGATAGAGCAGGGTATGGAAAAAATCCTTTTTCAGGACGCCATGAGATTGATAAAAAATTGCAACTTAATAAGGCGCGGGAGATATTATTAGAGATTTATAAGTCTCTTGAGAAAAAAGATTTAACACAAGATCAACATGATTATCTCAAAAGATTATTGGATTTAAATAGTATTAATCCGTAATCTATTCGCTAAATTACTATGGTGGAGAAAAGTGATACACCAACCACTCAAATTCACTTTTCTCCACGGTAAGCTGACTACGCTGTACCAAATGCCAGCCCCTACAAAATGGGTCAAAAGAGTAGCTATTTAGTTAACAATATATCGTTTTTTGAAAATAAATTTTTTTAAAATTACCTAATTAAAACAATAAATTAAATCTTTGTTTATTTTTGATTTGAGGCGGAATTTATTGCCTAGGCATTTTTGCTTTTTTGTTAAATTGGGAGGGTTTCTAGGTAAAATTTTCCAGATGGGTGAAATGAAAATATTTTTTCTTTTCTGTTCATAGTGTAAATCTGTTGATGCAGAATGGACTAAATAATCACGTCCTGAGCCTAGCTAAACTCTATAATCCTCTAATTCTTGCAGTTTTTTCCGATTGCTTTGGTTTAGTAGAAGAGCGGGAGAAAATATATCTATTATAGGTTTGCAACAAGTTTTATATAAAGGAAGCTGTCGTGCAAAGCTATCTCGCTTGCATAAGGCTATCAAGATAGGAGCAGTAATTCTGTTTTCCATTAGCCTCTAAATCAAAAAAATCCCCATAAGAATATTTATAAGCAAATGATTTTGCATAAAAATCATTTCTGTCAACAGATCGTTAACCATAATCGTCAATAATCTATTTAGGATAAATTGTAACCTTTGCTTAACAAATGCTTGCGGAGAGAGGTTTTCCGTCATGATTAATGCAAGGTGAGTTTGAAAGGCATAAAGATGTTTAAGTCTTTTCGTTTGGGGTTATTAGCAATTGCAGTAAGCATCATTGCTTTTGCTTATATTGATGACGCGGTGGCTTCATCGCGTATAAAAGATATTACTGATTTTGAAGGGGTAAGAGAAAACCAGCTTGTTGGCTATGGCCTTGTTGTTGGTTTAAATGGGACTGGAGACAGTCTTAACAATTCTCCATTCACTCAACAAAGCTTAATTTCAATGCTTGAACGCCTTGGTGTTAATACGAGAGGGAATGATATTCGAACTGATAATGTGGCAGCGGTTGTTGTGACAGCAAACTTGCCTCCCTTTGCTATGCAAGGCTCTCGCATCGATATCACAGTATCTGCCCTTGGGGATGCTCAATCGCTTCAAGGGGGTACATTACTCGTAACGCCATTGCTTGGTGCCGATGGAACCGTTTACGCCGTTGGTCAAGGCCCTGTTGCTATTGCAGGCTATGACGCACGCGGTGATGCAGCTTCAGTTACACGCGGTGTGCCAACGTCAGGTCGCATATCTGGTGGAGCCCTTGTGGAGGCAGAAATACAATTTGCCTTACAAGACTTGGCTGATGTCCGTTTGAACTTAAGAAATCCAGATTTTACAACAGCGCGCAGAATTGCAGATACAATTAATGAATTTATCGGCGTTGATGTTGCTGACATGATTGACCCGGCTACCGTTAAAATTAGCCTTGGTTATAAAGATCATAGTGAGATGCTTAACCTATTAACTGATATTGAACAGCTTAGAATTGAAAGCGATATCCCTGCAAAAGTAGTCATTGATGAAAACTCTGGCATTGTAGTTATCGGGCAAGATGTTCGAGTTTCAGAAGTTGCGGTTGCACAAGGAAATTTGACAGTATCAGTCACTGAAACACCTGTAGCAAGTCAGCCTAATCCATTTGCTCAAGGGGAAACAGTAGTTTTACCGCGCACTCAGATTGCTGTTGATGATGGTAGCGAAAATAGGCTTTCTGTTGTCTCTGGTGGCGTGTCATTAAGAGATCTGGTCGATGGATTAAATGCCTTAGGTGTTGGCCCTAGAGATTTGATTTCAATTTTACAAGCGATTAAAGCAGCTGGTGCCCTTCAAGCAGAAATTGAGGTGATGTAATGACTGAGATTATGCAAACCCCTGATTTGTTAGCTGCAGGGCAAGTCGCAAAGCAAAATAAAGAACAGCAAGCACGCGCTGTCATTGAAAATTTTGGCAGGCAAGATAAGCCCTTGAATGCCAAGCAAGCACTAAAAGCCGCACAAGAATTCGAAAGTGTTTTTCTAGGTGTTATGCTTGCACCTATGTTTAGTGGTGAATCGATGAAAAATTCACTCACAGACAGCCATGCTGAGCAAACTTATCGTGGCCTTTTAACAGAGCAATATGCTGATACAATTACCAAAGCAGGGGGTATTGGTATCGCGGATCACATATATCGTGAGTTAATGACCTTGCAGGAGATAAAATAATGTCTGAAGCTGAAAAACAAGTAATCCTTCCTGATATGGCTAATGAACTAGCTGATGCTGTTTCTAGTCTTACATCTGTTTTAGCGATGGAAACAGAGTTATTAAAAGCAGGCCGTGTTCGTGATGCGTTACGCCTTGAAACACAAAAAAGTAACACAGCTGAATCTTATGTTCGTTTAATGCGCATTGCTAATGAAAATGTTGAAACTCTTGGTGGGCAAGAAAGTCAGTCTTATAAGCAGCTGCAAACGAAATTAGCTGACCTTACTTTAGCTGTGGAAGAGAATGTAGCTGCATTGGTTAGCGCAAAAAGTGTTTCAGAAGATTTAATTGAAACAGCAGCTAGCTATGTGAATAATAAAATAGGTGGCGCGTCTACTTATACATCTAATGGCAATATGCAAGTATCGCATGCAAAAGGAACGAAAAGTGTAGCGCTTTCTAAAGAAATTTAGCTTTATTAAGCGATTTGAGGTTCTGCGATTTTTTTAGCAGAATTATTATTCATGCTGTCAATCATTGTCCCTACTTCACAGGCTGGGATAGGCTTTGAGTAATAATATCCTTGTAAATGATGACAGCCTAGCTCTTTTAGAAGTTGAAGCTGCTCTAACGTTTCTACGCCTTCTGCGGTAATGTCAAAGCCTATCGTTTGCCCAAGTTTAACAAGCGCGGAAATGATAGAGCGATCAGCAGTGCATTCAATCGCTTCATCAACAAATGATTTATCTATTTTTAGATTTGTGCATGGCAATTCTTTAATTTGCGTAATTGAAGAATAGCCAGTGCCAAAATCATCTAGTGCAATGGAACATCCTGCTAACCTTAATTGTTCTAGCTGTTTAATAAACATACCCTTTTTCTCACCGAACATACAGTTTTCAGTTACCTCAATTGTTAAGTCCTCAGGTTTTAATGCATTGGCTGTTAGTTTTGAGAGAATGTTAATTGAAAATGTCGGATTGAGAAGATCGGCGGTTGAAATATTAATGGATATATTTTTTACGTCTATACCTTTGCTTTTCCATTCGCCCATTTGTTTTGTGATATTTTCAAGCATAGATTTGCCAATTAATCCACTTATTTCAGGGTCTTCTAGCATTTCTTGGAAGAAGTAAGGTGTTAAAATACCTCTTGTAGGGTGGTTCCATCTAGCGAGAGCCTCTAGGCCTTTAACCTCTCCTGTATTGGCATCAATAATTGGTTGATAATAAGGAATGATTTCTCCTTTTGTTAAGCCGCTTTTGAAGCTTCTTCTTAACTCAAGGCTTGCAATAAATTTATCTCCCATTTGAGCATTATATTCTGTTATGTAATTGTCACTTGCTTTTACATATTGCAAAGCTAGATCTGCATTACGTAGTAAACCATGTAGTGTATCGCCATGCTCTGGATATTTTACAACAGCCGCATTAATTTCTACAGTTAATTCAGCATCCTGCGCTTCTACGCTAGTAGAGACTGATTTAGGTACTTGAAAATAATTATCAATATTATCTATATTTGTGTTCACATTATCAACAATGACAACAAATTCATCGCCTGATAATCGACCTAGCGTAATATTATCTTTTGCTTTCTTCTTCAGTTCTTTCGTGAGTTTTTGTAGAATTTTATCGCCAATTTTATAGCCATAATAATCATTCACATTTTTGAAATTTTTAAGATCAAGAATGATGAAAAAAGCTTCTTTTTCTTTCATTTCGCTAGACTTTAAAGAATGATTTACAATTTGCATAATACCGTTGCGATTATAAAGGCCTGTAAAATCATCATGCATTGCTAAATAACGCGCTCTTTTTTCAGATGTTTTAATTTGATTTGAAGTGCTGAAATATTGATAGATTGGTAGCGCGATTGCGATGAAAAGGCAGGTGATAATTAAGCCAGTGCCTAAATAGAGAATATAAAGATAGCCTAGATATTTATCTTCAAGATCTATACGCATGCGGATGAAATATTGCGTCTGAGCATTCTTTACAAAAGGGTGATATATTTGTGCGGTAGCAATGGGGTCATCAATGGAATGGTCTAGCTCAATATCTAGGGCTATTTCATCAAGTTCTGATATTTCTTTATAAATGCTGCTTGCTTCGTTATAGGTTTGCCATTTAAGGTTTAAATGAAGCGCATTATGTTTTTCTGTAGTAACTTTAGAATGATTTTCTCTGCTAAAACTTAAATAGCATTTGCACTCAGGGTCAATGATATCAATCTCTTCCAGATTTCCAGTTTCTAATATATTATGAATGGTTTCCTGAAAGTTTTCTTTTTCGAGCTGCGTTTTAAGCAGCTGCGGCTGTTTTTCAGTAATAGCATTTGAATATTCAAGCTTATGAATGAGAAAATTTTTCCAGTTTAAGCTTGTCTTAGTAGCCTCTTGTTCAAGTAAATATTGAACGGAAAAATAAACTGTGAGCTGAAGGATGCCAAAAGTAAGGAATAGTCCAGCAAAGAGTACGGATAAGAATTTCTTTGATCTCAAATTATTCATATTCATTAGCAGATTCTTCTGCTACCCCAATATTTTTATTTCAGAAATTAAATTTT
>WTKA01000160.1:19945-21699 GCA_011524605.1 Hyphomicrobiales bacterium
AGCTTTAAAATGATTTAATTTAGAAAGAGTGAGTAGATATTCTATTGAGTAATAAAATGAATTAGGATATGTAGTCCTCTTTAAATTTATGACTCTTGTAAGGAATTCTTATTATGTCTGATCGGTTGCAAATTCGCCGTGCTCTTATCTCTGTTTCTGATAAAACAGCTATTGAAGATTTTGCAAAAGGCTTAGCGCAGCAAGGCGTACAGCTTGTCTCAACGGGCGGAACAGCAAAAACACTTAGGGCAGCAGGCCTAGAAGTGATCGATGTATCTGAGGTGACTGGTTTTCCTGAAATTATGGGCGGCCGTGTTAAAACTCTGCACCCTAAAGTCCATGGGGGATTATTAGCTGATAAATCAAATCAAGATCATATGGCAGCAATCAAAGAACATGAAATTGAAGCTTTTGATCTGCTTTGTGTTAATTTATATCCCTTTAATGAAACACTAGCAAAAACAGATGATTTTGCGACCTTAATTGAGAATATTGATATTGGTGGTCCTGCTATGGTGCGGGCTTCTGCAAAAAATCATGACAGTATTTGTGTCGTAACAGATGCATCTGATTATCAGCAAATCTTAGATCAACTTCAAAATGGTGGGGTTGAACAACAAGTGCGTCGTTCGCTAGCAGCTAAAGCCTTTGCGCACACGGCAGCATATGATAGCGCTATTGCTACTTGGTTGACGCAGGATGCTTCTGAAAATGCAACAGAGCAGAGCCAAAAGTTAAATTTGATGCGCGATATCGGTTTTGGGGGGCGCAATGGTCAAATTTTGCGATATGGCGAAAACCCGCATCAATTAGCTGCTATCTTTGAAAGCGTGCCGGCAAGACCTGGTGTTGTCTCAGCACAAATTTTACAAGGCAAGGCACTAAGCTATAATAATTTAAATGATGCCGATGCAGCTTTTGAGCTTGTTAGTGAATTTAACCCTGAAGAGGGGGCGGCGGTTGCAATTATAAAGCATGCTAACCCTTGCGGCGTTGCTCGTGCAGCTACTTTGGTTGAGGCTTGGGATCTTGCATTACGTTGTGACCCTGTTAGCGCTTTTGGCGGGATTATTGCTTGTAATATTGAAATTGACGCAGAAACTGCAACAAAGATTGCAACATTGTTCACTGAAGTTATTATTGCGCCGAGTATTTCTGCACAAGCGAAAGAAATTTTTGCACAAAAGAAAAATTTACGTGTTTTAGAAACAGGGGCGCTTGCAAATCCTTTCGCTCAAGGGTTCACCGCAAAGACAATCGCTGGCGGTCTGCTTGTGCAAAGCCGCGATAATGGCTATGTTGCTCAGGAAGATTTTAAAGTCGTGACAAAGGTGAAGCCAACCGAGGCTCAGCTCTTAGATATGCGTCTTGCTTGGCGAGTTGCAAAACATGTGAAATCAAATGCGATTATCTATGTGAAAGACGGCGCTACGGTTGGGATTGGGGCAGGGCAAATGAGCCGTGTTGATTCAGCCTATATTGCAGGTAGAAAAGCACAAATCGCAGCTGATACAGCAGGTTTATCTGATAGCCTTGCTCAGGGCAGTGTTGTTGCATCGGATGCCTTTTTCCCCTTTGCAGATGGTCTGTTAACAGCAATTGAAGCAGGAGCAAAAGCGGTAATACAGCCTGGCGGTTCTATTCGTGATGATGAAGTTATTGCCGCAGCTGATGAGGCGGGAATTGCAATGGTGTTAACAGGTATGCGCCATTTTAAGCATTAATGAGCTTAAACTAAGAGGGTGTTAGCCTAG
>WTKA01000085.1 GCA_011524605.1 Hyphomicrobiales bacterium
CCACGACGACCAACTTTAATGACATCCCCAATGCGTGCAGTGTTGGTTGGCTCTCCTAAAAGACAATGATCCCATTCTTCGCCCTTTTGTTTTGCCCATTCAAGCAATTTAACCGAGCCATTAATGGCAGGGCCTTCCTCGTCACCCGTGATTAG
This sequence comes from Hyphomicrobiales bacterium, assembly GCA_011524605.1. Taxonomy (GTDB): domain Bacteria; phylum Pseudomonadota; class Alphaproteobacteria; order Rhizobiales; family WTKA01; genus WTKA01. Next base: position 156 of record WTKA01000085.1, read on the forward strand.
GAAAGAAATAGATCCAAAGTCTTGCTGTTGTGTTTTTAAATAACGCACAACACTTGCAATAAATGCACCAATGCCGCCCTTCATATCTACGGTACCGCGTCCATATAGAATATCATTCTCTATATGACCATCGAAAGGATCTGCGCCCCACAGAGCCTCTTCCCCCGTGGGGACAACGTCGACATGACCTGCAAACATAAGATGAGGCTTGCTTGTTCCTAATCGGGCATAAAGATTTTCCACATCAGGCGTCCCTTCTTGGCAAAAGGTGGGACGCTCAACGCTAAAACCTAAACTTTCAAACCATGACTGGAGTTCATCAAAAATAGCCCCTTTTGCCGGCGTTACACTTGCATATTGAACGAGGCGCTGTGTAACAGCCACTGCATCTGTTAAATCTATTTTTGCTTCAGTCATGAGTTATATTAATCGCGTAATAATTCGTTAATTGATGTTTTAGAGCGTGTTTTTTCGTCCACTCTTTTTACAATCACTGCACAATATAAATTAGGGCCTGGTGTGCCATCTGGAAGCGGCTTGCCTGGCAATGTGCCCGGCACAACAACAGCATAAGGAGGAACTTCACCCATGAAGATTTCGCCTGTTGCTCTGTCAATAATTTTAGTAGAAGCACCAATGAATACGCCCATGGATAAAACAGCGCCTTCACCAACACGAACACCTTCAGCAACTTCCGCACGCGCACCAATAAAGCAATTATCCTCAATAATAACAGGGCCTGCTTGCAGCGGTTCTAAAACGCCACCAATGCCTGCACCACCTGAGATATGAACATTTTTACCAATTTGAGCACATGAGCCAACAGTTGCCCATGTATCAACCATTGTACCACTATCAACAAAAGCACCAAGGTTAACAAATGAAGGCATTAAGACCACACCTGGCGCGATATGCGCTGAATGGCGCACAATACAATTTGGCACAGCGCGAAAGCCTGCCTCTTTCCATTGAGCATCGCCCCAACCTTCAAATTTAGAAGGCACTTTATCCCACCAAGAAGCGCCATTAGGGCCGCCTGAAATTTGCGCCATATCATTTAAACGGAAAGATAAAAGAACAGCTTTTTTCAGCCATTGATTAACAACCCAACCCTCAGATGTCTTTTCAGCAACACGGGCTTTACCGCTATCTAAAAGCGCTAACGCTTCTGTAACAGCCTCACGAATTTCGCCTTGTGTGTTAACACTCACTGTGTCGCGATTATCAAAAGCATCATTAATAGTAGTTTCAAGATTGCTCATTTACGGGCCTTTCATGCGATGACTTAAACTTGAGGATGTTCTTGCATATGCGACTGACAACTTCAAGCCTTGTTTCATGTTATTGTTAGAGAAAACATCAGGGGAATTTAATCATTATGATAACTATTCATATATATTATTGAATAAGGCTTATAAAATTAAAGCCAGAAATGAGGAAATATGACTAAAGATAAGAATAATACAGACTGGAAGCCTTATATTGGCTCTAAAAAAGGCATCGAAGAAGCGCATGATGTCCCTCAAACACCGCAAACGATGGCACCAGCCTTCCGCCTTGCTTTTGATGATAATGATTTTTTATGCTCGCGCGAAATGCGACCTTTGCGTCTCCAGCTTGAATTACAAAAAGCCGAAATGGTGCTGACTGATCGGGGGATTAATTCAACGGTTGTCTTATTTGGCGGCGCGCGCATTCCAGAACCGGGCAGTGATGCATGGGCGGCAAAAAATGAAACTCAGCGCAAAAATTTAGAAAATATCTCAAACTATTATGATGAAGCGCGAAAATTTGCGCGCATCTGTTCTGAATATTCCGCTAAAACCTATTATAAAGAGTTAGTCGTAGTCACAGGCGGCGGCCCTGGCGTTATGGAAGCAGGTAACAGGGGGGCAAATGATGTGGGCGCGCCTTCCATTGGCCTTAATATTGTACTGCCCCATGAGCAAGCACCAAACCCTTATATCACCCCTGACCTATGTTTTAACTTTCACTATTTTGCAACACG
>WTKA01000054.1 GCA_011524605.1 Hyphomicrobiales bacterium
ATTACTTTATTTTCATCCAATTAATACTTTTAATTCAAATAGAATTGAACAAAATAATCACGTCCTGAGCCTAGCTTGTTGAATAATGTCATCTAGATAGGCAGGGAATTTACGATTGAGATTGACCTGATAAGATAATTCGATGATTTGCATCATGATATCTGTCGAATTTATGATCGCTTTTTCAAGGGATTCTTTACGTAAATAATAGCTGACAAGAAAAGCAAAAATATCCCCTGTGCCTTTTGGTGCTGTAGAAAGATATTTATGCTTATAGCTACAGCCTTTGCCATCTTTATCCCAATACCAAATTTCTATTGACTGATTTTCAACTTTTGCAGAAGTAATAATGATAATTGGTCGTGCACCATTATTATATTTTTCTTTTAAGATTGCATTTGTTTCAGCAAAGCTTTTATCTTTGATGCCAAAGATTGCATCTGCTTCAAAGCGATTAGGTGTAATAACATTTGCTAAAGGAATTAAGTTATGGGTAATGGCTTGCCGAATAGGGTCACTGACATATTGCTTGCCTTCATCGCCCAATACAGGGTCAATTATAATGAATGGCCGCTCAGTCTTTTCTTTTATAAGAGCTGTAATGTTATCAATTTGTTCTACGCTAGCAAAATATCCCAGTAAAGCCATGTCAGCGAGGGTTAGTTTTTCCTCTAGCTGCTGTTGAAAATCATGAATGCAAGGGACATCAGCTTCGCATTTTTGCAAATCAGGCCTTGTTGCAAAATAAAGCGTTGCTATTTGCTCAATTTGGCAATGCATTTTTGCTGCAAGCGGGGCAATCGCAGACAAGCCCACGCCGCCCACGCCGACCTTACTTGTGATAATTAGATGTGACATGAGTTTAGATAAATGATTATTCGGTTTCATTGCGTAAAATAATATTATAGCATAGGCCATTCATAATTATAAGGAAATTATAGATGTCGTTTTGCCCGCGTCGTAGCGCGCTTTACGTGCCTGCAACCAATGTTAGAGCCTTGGAAAAGGCAAAATTGTTGAATGTTGATTGTCTTATCATTGATCTTGAAGATGCGGTAAGCCCTAATGAAAAACAAGCAGCTCGTGAAAATTTACGCGCATTGCTTCGTGAAGCGCCTTATGAAAACAAAGAATGCATTATTCGTGTTAATAGCCTGCAATCAGAATGGGGGGAGGAGGATCTCCTATCCTTACATGATGCAGGCCATGATGGTTTTCTGATTCCAAAGGTGAAATCTGGCGATGATTTAAGGCAAGCCAATGCCGTTTTGAGACAGAGGACTTCAAATAAACCTAAATTATGGGCAATGCTAGAAACGCCAATGGCCATATTGAATGTGCAAAATATTATGGCGGTTATTGAAGATGATATACCTCTTACGGCATGTGTTATGGGTGCAAATGATCTTGCAAAAGAAACAGGGGTGAGTTTAGAATATAATCGCCTTGCGATGCAGCCTTGGCTCATGCAATGTGTCGCGGCGGCGCGCGCCTACAATATTTCTATTCTCGATGGTGTGTTTAATCGCCTTAAAGATGAAGATGGTTTCAAGCGTGAATGCGAGCAAGGCGCTGTTTTTGGGATGGATGGTAAAACACTTATTCACCCCAATCAAATTAATGCATGTCATAAGGCTTTCACGCCTAGCATAGAGGAAATAGAACAGGCAAGAATGATTGTCGCTGCGTTTAATCTACCTGAAAATCAGAATAAGGGCGTTATAGCCCTTGATGGTAATATGGTTGAACGCTTACATGCCGATATGGCACAAGCATTGCTCGAGAAAATGGATGTCATAGAAAAGCGCAAAGGATAAGTGATGATGCAAACAGACCAAAGAAATATGATTTATCGTTTTTTAACTGCTGATGATGATGCTAGCTTTTGTCATAAGGTATCAGAAGCTTTATCAAAGGGCTGGGTTTTGCATGGCTCTCCTACTTATGCATTTGATAGCGATGCTAACAAAATGCGTTGCGGTCAGGCTGTTACAAAATTAATTGATGGGTCTTATCATGCTGATATGAAGCTTGGGCAGCAATGATTTTTGGGTTATTTTTTCTCTTTGTTTATTCAAGGCACGCGATGAGAAATTTAATTTGAACTAACCCCTTATTTTTCCCCGCACTTGATGATTTATTCTGCACTCACGACAATTCGC
>WTKA01000041.1 GCA_011524605.1 Hyphomicrobiales bacterium
TTCATCCTCAAAACCATGCATGCGGTTTGCCCATTGCAGGGCGATGATAGCGCCTTTGATCGGTTGTAATATTGCAATAACAAGCACAAGGGCGAGGGGCACCCAAACAACAAAGTTCAACCACATGGGTAACTCATAAATCAGCTGCACCGTAACCATGATAGGCGCTATGAAAATTGATAGAAAAAGCATGGCGAAATAGGATGGGGCATCATCGGCGCTATGTAGATTTAAAGCTTCGCCGCAGCAGCTGCATTTTTCACTTGTTTTCAAATATTTATAGAACATTTCTCCCTGTCCGCATGAGGGGCATTTTGATCGCAATCCTCTACCCATCGCACGCCAAGCAGAACGTTTATCTTCATCTTTAATGATTTGAAATGACATGATTTTCTCCGGCAAAAAGACTATCTTCTTCGACGTCTTGGTTTTTGTACGCTTCTACCGCCTCTTCGGTTTTCTTGCCTTGTTCCTTTTCCTTTTAAGGCTACTTTTTCCTTATGGGAGAGTTTAACTTTTCGCCCCCCTTTTACCATTTCCAAACGAATAGCCCCTGATGCAGCGCTAACCTCTACAAGCCGAGCTTGGACTTGATCGCCCATTTGGTAGCAGTAGCTTGTTTTTTCACCAACAAGCCTCATATTTTTTTCATCAAAGTAGAAGTAGTCATTGGCTAATGTGCGCATGGGTATGAAGCCGTCTGCGCCTGTAAAATCAAGCCTTAAGAATAGGCCCGCTGAGGTAACGCCTGAAATGCGCGCAGGGACTGTTGTACCGACAGATTCGCTTAGATAGGCTGCAATTAAACGGTCAATTGTATCCCGTTCCGCAGCCATTGCTCTTCTTTCAAAGGCTGAAATATCAGCAGATATTTTGTTGAGTTGATCTGTATCTTCTTTTTTTATGCCATCATCACCTAGGTCATAGGCGCTAATCAGAGCGCGATGAATGCATAAGTCTGCATAACGGCGAATAGGGGAGGTGAAATGGACATAGGATGTTAGGTTAAGCCCAAAATGACCGAGATTTTCAGGGTCATATACCGCGCGGGCTTGAGAGCGTAGAATAGATTCATTGACAAGATCAGCAAAATCATGGCCTTTAACCCGCTCTAATATTTTATTAAGCTGTTCTGGAGCTATTTTATTGCCTTTTGGCAATCCCATACCAACGCTGTCTAAGATTTCCCGAAGGGTTTCTAGTTTTTCCAAAGCTGGTGTGTCATGACAGCGGAATATAGCAGGGGCTTTGCGTGCTAATAGCAGTTCAGCAGCGGCTACATTGGCTTGTATCATAAATTCTTCAATGAGTTTATGGGTTGCGAGCCGCTCAGGAATGACAACATCATCAACCTCACCAAAGACATTGAGTAGGATTTGTCTTTCTGGCAAATCAAGATTAAGCGGCGCTCTTTTTGTCCTAGCAATTGTTAGAGCCTCATAGGCGCCCCAAAGCGGTTTTAGTGTTTGTTCGAATAAGGTGTCCTCAATAATGCCTGCAACACCATCAATAGCCTTTTGCGCATCTTGATAGCTAAGACGGGCATGGGAGCGAATGGTGGCACGGTGAAGTTTATGGCTTAGCTTATGCCCTTCTTTGTTAAATTGCATGCGAATGATAAGGGTGGATCGATCTTCATCTGGTCGTAAGGAGCATAAATCAGATGATAGCTCATGGGGCAGCATAGGAACAACCCTGTCAGGGAAGTAAACGCTGTTGCCTCGTTTGAGCGCTTCTTGATCCATTGCTTTATTGGGTCTTACAAAATGAGCTACATCAGCAATAGCGACATCAACAATCCAGCCGCCTTGGTTGTTTTCATCACTATCTTGATGGGCGGCGACCGCATCATCATGATCTTTAGCTGTGGCAGGGTCAATGGTGACAAAGGGGACATGGCGCCAATCTTCCCGATCAGAAATATTTGGCGATGTCGCTTGCTGAGCTTCGTAGATAACATCTTGAGGGAATTGAATAGGAATACCATGTTCATGCAAAGCAATTAAAGATATCGCTTTTTCGCTTTTAGGGTTGCCTAAAACATCAACGACGATAACACGCGGTTGGTAGCCGCGCCCTTGTGGTTCAAGTTTGAAAGAGACCAGATCTCCTTCTTTTGCTTTGCCCATATCACGGGGCTGGATAATATATTCTTCGCCTTTTTTCTTATCTGTTGGCGTAATTTTTCCATGATCGCCGGCCTCATTTAAAATACCAAAACGCATTGCTTCTTCTTTTGGTAAAATTCGGATAATGCGGGCTGGCGTATAGTCCGCTTTGTTAGAGGATTTGAGTAGCTTTCCTAAGACACGATCTCCGATGCTCGCCATTTGATTGCCTTCTTGCGGGCGTGGATTTGTTAAGACAATGTCAGCGTCTAGTAATTCAATATCAATAGTTTTTGCAGGGCTAGGCCTTGCGACTAAATCTCCGTTTTCATCAATGCGAATAATATCCATAACAAAAACACTTGGCAGGCTGTTTTTAGCTTTTGAGCTGATTTTTTTAGTGTCTTTTTCATGGGCAACCGCATCATTTAGTTTGCGTTTATTCTGACTACCTTTAAAGGCAAGCTGGCCTTGTTGTTCAAGTTCTTTAAGCTTGCGTTTAAATGCAATGCGCATATCGTCTTTGATGTTGAAAGCTCGAATTAATTCTTTTTTGCTGATGCGCGCGCCAGCATGGGTATTCACATAATCAACTATGTCTTTATTGCTAGGTAAAGCTGCCTTGTCGGCCATTTATTCTATTCCATCTATGATTTTTCCTACCTTTCATGAGCGGCTCTAAGATGTAAAGTTTTTTATTTGATTTTACTCATTTTTCCATAATGACGATCTGTTTTGTACAGTTAAAGTTGCGCATGAAAAGAGGCTGTTGCCACCCGCCTTTTAGCGCTTATGGTGATTGTTTGTATTGAGTGACAGGTCGTTGAAAAACAATAGATTTACGTCATCTTTCGCATTATTTCAGCAATGAAGCTTTGTAGAAATACACTTAAGTAAATTTATAAAATTAAAGACTTTTATCGGTAGTGGTCGTTGTAAGCTTTTCAGAATATGCTTCTGCCCATTTCAAGCTATTGTCAATATCAAATAGGGGAGATATTGGATCTGCATATAAAATAGAAAGATTATTAGCTGCTTCATAAATACCTGCATTAAAGGCGCGCTTATACCATTTCAAAGCAAGGCGATGATTGAGTGTTGCTCCTTGCCCTAAATAATGCGCTTGGCCTAATTTGAAGAGCGCAATAGGATAGCCTTGATCCGCTAATGCGCCCATGAGCCCTGCGCCTACAGCCACTTTACCATCAGCGATATAGCTTCTTGCCAGTTGAAAGCGAAAGCGTAAAATTTCAGGATGCTCTTTAATCGCTAAACTACATGCTTTTATAGCTATTCTTGCTTGTAAATTCTCATCTGCGATAGGAGTAGTTACAGAATCAGGGTTTAGCGCATCACTTGCCAAGTTATCGCAGTGATGAATATCAATGGCGTTATCTGTTTCAGATTGAGCAATATGAGTAGCGCTTAAACAAAGCGCTAAAGGGGCGATCAGCATAGAAAATAATTTTGACATAAACCCTATATAGGCGTAATAGCGCATAGTTTGAAGTAGAAAAATCATTTTATGTAAAATATATTCAATATGAACGATGATCTAACACAAAAAAACTTGCTTGGCTTGATAACGGATGAGGAGCGCATTCTCATTGAACGCCTTACGGAAGAGATGCCTCTTAAGGGTGCTATTGTTGAGGCTGGCAGCTTTTTCGGTGCCTCTACGAAAGCTTTTGTCGAGGGGTTAAAGAGAAATAAGTCTTTAACAACAGGGGAAAAGCAAGGCCGAATTCATGCTTTTGATAAATTTGAATATGGTCACTGGGTTCATCCTAGATTTATTCCGCGTGGCCTTTTGCAAAAGGGGGATAGCTTTTTATCTTATTTTGAGGAAAATTTATCAGCGGATATGGATTATGTCACTTTACATATTGGGGACGTAATTGAAGCGCCTCAATGGGAAGGGGGCTCTATTGACATTTTGTTCCTTGATATATGTAAAACGCCAAAAATCAACGATGCTGTGCAAGACTTATTTTTCCCCCATTTAAAGCCAGGTTCTTTACTCATTCAGCAAGATTATATTGCCTCGACGCTAAATATTTGGCTTTATGCAGCGATGAAGCGGCTTGAGCATTGCTTTGTTAGAAAAGAGCATTGCTCGGTCAACAGTGTTGTTTATGAATGTATTCAAACGCCAAATACTGAAGATTTGCAAAATGCGTCAGCTTGCCTGATGTCCCATTCAGAACGCATTGACCTTTCACAGCAAGTTTTAGAGGAATGGGAAGAGATAGACTATCGTGCTGCAGAGCAGATACAATATGCTATTTTACATTACAGAAAGGCTGTTGCTATGAATAGATATGGTATTCGCCCTGTAAAAGCAGAAGATGAACCTATAGAGCGCACTGATTTTGCGCCTAATCTCCCTTTTTGAAGATTAAAAGCCATATCACCTTGACTTTTTTGATTTTAATTACAAATCTCTTTGAGAATAAAAGGAATAATGAATAATGCTATATGCTTCTTCTCAAGATTGGAAAAATGCTAACCAAAAGCGGATTATGCTTTTTGGCATGTCTGGCTTGGGAAAATCCTATTTGTCTAATATTTTGCGTGATAGTGGTAGTTGGTTTCACTATTCTATCGACTATCGTATTGGCACGCGTTACATGGGCGAGCATATTGTGGATAATTTTAAAGTAGAAGCAATGAATAATCCTTTTTTAGAGGAGCTTCTTCGGTCTGATAGCATCTATATTGCATCAAATATCACTTTTGATAATTTAGCGCCCTTAGCCAGCTACTTAGGTAAGCCAGGCAATAAAGATAAAGGTGGCATCACATTTGAGGAATATTTGCGACGTCAACGCCTGCATAAAAAGGCGGAAATAGCTGCAATGCTTGATACGCGTCATTTTATTGATCGCTCTAAGCAGCTCTATGGATATGATAATTTTGTTTGCGATACTTCAGGTTCAATCGTTGAAATTGTCGATGAAGAGAATGAGCATGACCCTGTTATGCAGGAAGTTACGCAAGATTTGCTACCTATTTGGCTAAAGGGAAGCGATGCGCATAAAGAAATTTTGATTGAGCGTTTTAGTAAAAATCCAAAACCGATGTATTACAACGAAGCCTTTTTGTTGCAAGCTTGGCAAGACTATCTTGAAGAACAGAATATTGGTGAGAATGCGGTTGACCCCAATCACTTTATGTTATGGGGCTATCGCAAGCTGATTGAAAGCCGTTCAAGCCGTTATGAGAAATTAGCAAATCGTTGGGGGATTACCATTGAAGCTGAAAAGCTTGCTGATATAAAAACGGCTGCCCAATTTAATGACTTGATTGAGCAGGCATTAGATATTAAAAAGACGCTTTAATTTGCTGAGTATATTTTAGATGCCTATAAAAATTCCAACTTCATTGCCAGCTTTTAATGTCCTAAAAGAAGAGGGCGTTATGGTTTTGTCAGAAGGGGCTGCAAAGCGTCAAGATATACGGCCTTTGCAAATAGGTCTTGTCAATTTGATGCCTAAAAAAATTCAGACAGAGACACAATTCGCCCGCTTGATTGGTTCCACCCCTTTGCAAATTGAGTTGACGCTCATTCGGATGACAGAGCATCAGAGTAAAAATACCAGCTCAGACCATATGGAAGCTTTTTATAAGTCTTTCCAAGAAGCCAAATTGCAAAAATTTGATGGCCTTATCATAACAGGCGCGCCCGTTGAAACGTTAGATTTTGATCAGGTTGATTATTGGGATGAGCTTGTCGAGCTTATGGATTGGACACAATCCAATGTTCATTCTACCTTTGGTGTTTGCTGGGGCGCTATGGCGATGATTTATCATTTTCACAACATCGATAAAAAAAACCTTGATCAAAAAGCTTTTGGCTGCATTCGCCATGATAATGTACAGCCTTCCTCTTCATTTCTTAATGGCTTTTCTGATGGTTGTGTCATTCCTGTCAGCCGTTGGACTGAAGTTGATCGCAATGATATTCTTGAAAATGCAGATCTTGAAATTTTAATTGATTCACAACAAACAGGTCCTTGTTTGATCCAAGATAAGGTAAAAAATGCCTTATATATATTTAATCATTTTGAATATGATCGGGATACATTGAAAGAAGAATATTTGAGGGATGTTGATAAGGGCATTGATATTAATATTCCTGATAATTACTTTCCTGATGATGATCCATCACAAAAGCCTGAAAATCGTTGGCGAAGCCATGCCCACTTACTATATGGGAATTGGATAAATCAAATATATCAAACAACGCCATTTGACATGGAGCAAATCGGCAAATAAAAGCTATGTTTAAATATAGCACTTAATTTTGAACTTTAGGAAAATGATATGCGTGCCGAAATTGAAGCCGTTGTGAAAGAGATTGATGGGGCACTCAGCCTCATAAGGGGGCATCTTTGACTGGGATAAGTCAAATGCTCGCCTCGAAGAATTAAATGTTAAAGCGGAAGATCCTGACCTTTGGAATAATGCGGATGAAGCCCAAAATTTGATGCAAGAGCGCCAGCGTCTTGATGGGGCAATCAATTCAATCTTAGAAATGGAACAAAGGCGCAATGATGCCATTGAACTCATTGAAATGGGGGAAATGGAAGATGACCAAGATGTGATTGACGAAGCAGAAAGCGATCTTTTTGATCTTCAAAAGCTTACGGCAAAGCGTCAGGTTGAATCGCTGCTTTCAGGTGAAGCAGATGCCAACGATACCTATATTGAAATTCACGCAGGTGCAGGGGGAACAGAAAGTCAAGACTGGGCTTCTATATTATTGCGTATGTATACAAGATGGGCCGAGCGGCGCGGCTATAAAACCGAAGTTTTAGAAATGCATGATGGTGAAGAAGCGGGTATTAAATCCGTTACTATGCTGATCAAAGGTCATAATGCCTATGGCTGGTTGCGCACGGAATCTGGCGTGCACCGCCTTGTGCGCATTTCGCCTTTTGATTCTAACGCAAGGCGCCACACTAGCTTTTCTTCTGTTTGGGTGTATCCTGTTGTAGATGATAATATCAATATTGATATTCCCGAAAGCGAAGTGCGCATTGATACTTATCGTGCCAGTGGGGCAGGGGGGCAGCATGTGAACACGACAGATAGTGCGGTACGCATCACCCATATTCCCACTAATGTTGTTGTGCAATGTCAAAATGACCGTTCACAGCATAAAAATAAAGCGGCGGCATGGGATATGCTCCGTTCACGTCTTTATGAGCTTGAGTTGCAAAAGCGTGAGGAAGAAGCCAACGCAACCAATGCAACAAAGACAGAAATTGGCTGGGGACATCAAATTCGTTCTTACGTTTTACAGCCTTATCAGATGGTCAAAGATAC
>WTKA01000133.1 GCA_011524605.1 Hyphomicrobiales bacterium
TAGGCACAGGATCTATTCTTTTGGCGCTTATATCTTTTTCTCAGCCTTACAATGAATGAATATCTTTCACGCAAAATATTTGTTTCACATTGACACAAATATATAAAAAATAAATTGTATATTAACGACTTCTTAACCATGGATATGCTTCTTTGTTGTGTAACTTACACATATATTCGGCAGAAGCCGGGGCATGAGGCATAATCATGGGGCCAGAAACGGGCATTGAATCAACCGGCATATTAGCACTGCGTGCAATTATATCCTTAGTGGGAGTACTGGCAGTTATTGGCGTGATTGGCTGGTTGTTAAAAAGATTTTCAGGCGGTCATCTTTCCTTAGCTAATACGCAAGGCCCTGGCATTGCTGTTGAAGTTATGAGCGCAAAAAACATAGATTCACGTCGTAAACTTATTCTCATTCGAAGAGATGATGTAGCTCACCTTGTTCTTATTGGTGGAGCAAGTGATGTATTAATTGAATCCTCAATTGAAATTAAGAATAAGAATGGCACCAATGCCCTACCTAAAGAGCAAGGGCAAGATATGCATGAGGCATCAGCATGATGTTAACGAACATAAAAAATAACGACTTCAAAAATAGAGCGCAAAAAAAACGTCATAGCTATTACCTAATTTTTATTTGCTTTGCATGTGTAAGCCTATTCTTGCTTTTTCCTTCTGCTGCTTTTGCACAAGAGCTAAGACTTGGCTTTGAAGAAGGCGCAGGTGCTAATGAGCGGGCTATGCAGCTGCTTGCAATGATTACCGTGCTGTCTTTAGCGCCTTCAATTCTCGTAATGGTCACCTCATTCACGCGTATTGTTGTTGTTTTATCTTTGTTAAGAACGGCAATTGGTACACAAACCGCACCCCCTAATAGTGTTGTTGTTTCTTTAGCTCTTTTCTTAACGGCTTTTGTAATGGCTCCCGTTTTAGAAAAATCTTATGAAATGGGTATTGAGCCTTTAATTCAAGATGAAATAGAATTGCGAGAGGCTTTTGATCGTTCTGCAGAACCCTTTAAAGTCTTTATGCTTCAGCATGTAAGAGAAGACGACTTAAGCCTTTTCATAGATATGGCAGGGGCAGGGCGCCCAGAGACTTCAGAAGATCTTGAATTAAAAACTTTAATACCTGCTTTCATGATTTCTGAATTAAGGCGTGCTTTTGAAATTGGATTTTTGCTTTTCCTACCATTCATTATCATTGATCTGGTTGTGGCTTCAGTTCTGATGTCCATGGGTATGATGATGCTGCCACCGGTTATTATTTCATTGCCTTTTAAAATTATCTTCTTTGTACTGGTTGATGGTTGGCATTTAATTGCTGGATCTCTCGTTAAAAGTTTCACTGGAGGATAGCTAAGATCATGATGCCCAGAGCTATGCTGTCAGTCTTTATGATTGTTATTTCGATTGGTATTTTATTCATATGGATCCCTTATATGACAATTTCTCCAAACTGTATTGTATGGGAAGATAATATCTTATGTCATGCTGACGAGCCTGTTCGTTATTGGACTTGGCTTGCTACTGCTGGCGTTATTGCTGTGCTTTGCTTATTAACCGCTATCTCCATGCTAAAAAAACGACAGACAGATGATATGGATGATTTGCATTAATTAAATAATAACCTTCAATTAAATTTTAAGCATTTTTCTTAGCAAATACTGACCTTTTTTTCAGTTACGATTCGACTCTTCTTTTAAGATATGGCCATATTAGATACACCAGTATGGAGTATCGAGTATGAAAGTAGAATATGCGAAGAGAATGCGTCGCAAACTGACAACTAATCGTATCGCAAAAACACATTCTGCAGGTTTAAGCGGTAGCAAAAGCGCAGCCTCTGCATTTGATCGATTAAATGATAAAGCAGATTTTGATACATTATTATCAGCGGAAATGGCCTCAAATAAGGGGCGTTATGAGAGCCAATTTGGTTTTCAGCTTGATGGCAATAGTGATTTAGAGCATGATGTTGAAGCGTTAAGTTCTAAACAAAATTATGAACAACCTCGTTTGCTCAATGAATTTGCTTAGGCTCAGGGCCTGATTATTTAGTCCATTCTGCACCAATAGATTTACACTATGAACAGAAAAGAAAG
>WTKA01000020.1 GCA_011524605.1 Hyphomicrobiales bacterium
GTAGTTCCAGCGCTTTCTTGTCCGTTCATAGGGTAAATCTGTTGGTGTAGAATGGGCTAAATTAATAGGTCCTGAGCCTAGTTAATTTTTAATAGCATAAGTACAGTCTCTTATACAGGGCATTCTTTTGTGATTCTATTAATAGCAGCGGTTGCCCCACTTAAAGAATATGTATCGGTCGTAATCGTGTTTCTCTGAGAAGTACCAGTAATGATCATGTTTGAACCGCGTTTGATGGCATCAACCACAGCGCTTTCTAAGGCCGCATTTTTAATCCATGCCCCGTCACCTTGCGTGAAGAATTCAAATTTATCAGAGCCAATTTGAACAATGACTTCAGAACCAGTTTTAAATGGGTAGCCTATTGTCAAATTCACTTCATTGACAATGTTGTCTGATGGCTCTCTAGAAACAAAAAAGAAAGCAGGGTCTCTGGATATATTCTCTTTATTTGCTTCTGATTTAATGGGTTGCGTGGCTGCAAAGCAAATTTTCTTCCCGTTATTGGAATGGCTAAACGCACCCCAAGCTTTATATTCTTGATGCAGTTTAGGCGTTTGAGCTGTTGCAGATGTTAGCATTGCAGCTATTGACGCGATAATTGTTAAACAAAAGCGTATATTTTTTTGCATATTTCACAAACCCCGTGTTCTAAATTATCATTACATATGACCATTTCATAATAAATGATATAGGCAATTTGAGACAAAATTATGATTAAATGATTCAAGTACAGAATATTTAGTAGATTGTATTCAATATAGTTTACAAATAGTAAATTTTTAAACTCCATTACGAGAATTATGTGAAAAAGGCTTTTTATAAACACTTGACATTAAATAATTTAAATGTTCCTCATTGTACTGATGTAATTTTATCTAGGAAGCTATGGTATAGTGCTTAATGAGGAAGTGAATGAGCTTGTGCGATGTGTGCAAGCGACACAAGATAAACAAGCGTTTACTAAGCTATATCATCATTATGCACCGCGGATCTACTCTTTCTTAGTTAAAAATAAAGCAGCTTCCGAAGAGGCTGAGGAAATAGCTCAAGAAGCTTTGATGACATTATGGCAAAAATCACATCTCTTTGATCCTGAAAAATCGTCTCTTTCTACTTGGTTGTTTCGGGTTGCTAGAAATAAAAGAATTGATCGCTTGCGCCGTAAGATTCTCAGTGATAGCGATAAAAAAGATCCTTCTTTATTCCCTGAAGCTGAAAAAACAGCTGATCAAAAAATTGAATCCATCCAGTGGGAAGCAAAAATGAGAGCCGCAATTAAAAGCCTTCCTCCTGAGCAAAGCTTGTTAATTAAAATGGCCTTCTTTGAGGGAAAAACCCATTCGCAAATTTCAAATGAGCTTTCGCTTTCTTTAGGAACAGTAAAATCAAGAATAAGATTAGCTTTCTCAAAGTTACGTGTTCAAGTAGAGAAAGATTACAAAGCAGAAATTTAAAAATGAAATTTTATCTATTTGCTTGTATTTTTTTTAAATTCACATACATCTACATGGAAATCGTTTAATAGAGAGCATTGCAATGAAAATTCCATTTATTTCCAAAGGTAGCAAAAATGTTATTCCTCTTGTTCGCTTGGTAGGAACAATTGCAACTGGTGGAGGGCGCCAGAAAAATTTAAATTTAGCAGGTGTGGAAGAGGCATTGGAAAAAGCCTTTGAAATGGAAAAAGCCCCTGCTGTTGCTCTTTCCATTAATTCCCCTGGCGGCTCGCCTGTACAGTCTCATTTGATTTATCGTAAAATCAGATATCTTTCTAAGCAACATAATAAGCCTGTTTTGGCTTTTGTAGAAGATGTTGCAGCCTCTGGCGGTTATATGATTGCTATTGCTGGAGATGAAATTATAGCTGATGAAAGCTCAATCATTGGCTCTATCGGCGTTGTTATGGCTTCTTTTGGCTTTGATAAGCTTATTAAAGAATATGGGGTTGATCGCCGTGTTTATACTGCAGGTAAAAATAAAGTAACCCTTGACCCTTTCTTGCCCGAAGATGAAAAAGCAGTTGAGCATTTAAAAACATTGCAGCTTGATATTCATGCGCATTTTATTGATTTAGTAGAAATGCGCCGCCGTAAACTTGTTGACCCTGATGAAAATGAAATTTTTACAGGCAAGTTTTGGACAGGGCGTCCAGCAAAACAGCTTGGCTTGATTGATGGTATTGGAAGCTTGGAAGAAAGTATCAAAAATAGATTTGGTGAGAAAGCCAAAATTAAGCTTATGAATCCACCAAAAAAATCACCTTTTGATTTATTGAGCTCAAAGTTAGAGCCTGCTGATATCGCAAATGGCATCACAGAAGCGTTAGAAGGTTATGCTTTGAAAAAGGGTGCTGGACTATAAAGCACTTTTAAAGTGCTTTATAATAGTGTTTTCATGCACATGTCATGAAAAGTTTTTAAATGTTATGCACAGACGCTGTGAATAAATTATAAAATTTAAATTAATTGCCATAAAATGTTCATTTTTAGTTTTCGAAACCTTTTGTTAACGATACATTAAGATGATTCGGTTGTTATTATTTAATTGCTGAAGACTGAATCTTTAAAATCAAGCTCGAGAATAGAGCCTATATATGCTTATCAAGAAAGATCACCTGCACCTAGCAGGCAAAAAAATAATAACGAGATCTTTTCAACCTCAATATAGTATTGGGATGATTGCTGCTGCTGTCTCTTTTTCATTTTTTGGTTCCGCTTGTGCAAATGAGGATCTTTTGCCATCCTCTTCTATGTCACAAGGACATGCATTCACTGCACTCCTTTTAGCACTTGTTTCTTTTCTATTTATATTTAGTCAATTCAGATATAGGTTAAATTTAAAATTATTGAAGAATAAGTCAGCGCGACTTGATTTGGAAAATGCGCAATTTCATCAAAGAAATATGCATCTTGAGCGTTTAATCGACACGAAAGATACTATTTATCTTTTTTTTGAGGCAGGTTATACGTTACCATTCGTTATTGGTCGTCTAGATGATATAGGCGTGCCGCGTAGGGCAGAAGATATTTTGGACGTGGAGCTTTGGCTGGAGCGCACTGCCGCAACATTATTTTTAGACAAAATGATGTTACTCAAGAAAGACGGCCAAAATTTTGAATTTAACTGTCATTCTAAAGAAGGCCGTCCTTTGTTGATAAAAGGTCATGCGGTCAACACTGTTGCAATCATTGAAATTCAATGTATGTGGGAACAGAATTTAAAGTTTGAAGAGTTAGTGAGTTTGCATGCCAAGGCGCAAGATCGTCTTTATCTTTTTCAAAATTTGCTTGAACAATTGCCATTGCCTGTCTGGATAGAAGATAAAGAAAAGCAGTTGGAGTGGGCAAACTCAGCTTTTGTTACTAAACTGAATAAGGGTAGTCTTCCTGAGCTTAGAACAAATTATGAAAATATTGCTGTTGTCAATAATAAGGAAATAGTTTCTAAATTTACGACAGAGAAAGAGGTTATCGCTTTTCTTCCTCTGACAAAAGAAGAAAATAACTCCTATGGTTTTGATAGTGAGCAGGCTTCAATTTTATTTCAAATTCCGACACCAGTTGCGATTTTTTCAAAAGATCAGCGTTTAGACTATTGGAATTTAGCTTTTGAACAATTGTGGGGAATAGAAACGAAGTGGTTGCAAAAATCACCAAATATTAATGATATTTTAGATCGCTTATATCGTGAAGAAAAACTGCCTCAAGAAAGCGATAAACCACATTTTCGTTCTGAATTTATGTCTCTTTTTGACAGGGATAATCAGCAACCCCATCGCTGGCTTCTTTTAGATGGCCGGTCGATTGACATTAAAGCGGTGGCTCGTTCCTGTGGCGGTACAGCGCTTTTATTTGAGGATGTGTCTAAAGGCCTTGCTCTTAGAAATCGTATCCAGCAAATGCTTCAGCTCCAAAAAGATACCCTTAATGGATTAAGCGATGGCGTTATTGTGTTTAATAGTGCTGGTAAGGTCACATTATATAATAAAGCCTTCTGTGATATGTGGCAAATGGATGATGTTTCCCTTGATGATGCCCATGCTGAAACTATATTTGCACATACAAAGATTTTATTTGATGATCATGATATATGGCGAAAAATTGGTCTTTATGTGACGGGCATTGGAGAGGCAAGAACAGGCTTGAGGGGAGAAATGGAGAGGCTAGATGGCAAGGTTCTCGATTATATGCTCGAGCCACTAGGTGCGGCTAGCTATGTCCTTTCCTTCATTGATAATACGCACCACGTGCGCCACCAACAGGAATTAGCTAATTCAAACTCACAGCTTGCTCAAGCAAATCAGTTTAAGTCTAATTTTGTGAATAATATTTCTTATGAATTAAGAACCTTGCTCACTTCTGTTGTTGGTTATGGGGAATTTTTATATAATGAAGGTGGTCTGTCCCTCAATCAAGAAGAATATGCCAATCATATCGTTGCCGCCTCTTCCTCTGTTTTAGCGATCATAGATGATATTTTGGACTTAGCAAGTATTGATGATGGCTTGGTTGATTTGAAGTTTGAAGCAATTGATGTGAGAGCTACGATTAATTCAGCGCTTGGTGGTGTTCAATCGCGCTTTAATTATAGCAATTTGGCGCTCCAAATTATTGATGATACAAAAATCACAAGTTTTGAAGCTGACGAAAGCCGTGTAAGACAAACCTTATTTAAGCTACTATCAACAGCTGCAGATAGTAGTCAATCGAACACAACTGTTTTCCTAAAGTGCTTTACAGAAAAAGACTTTATTGCTTTCACAGTTGAAAATCAGCCAAGCAATGCCACAGAAGTCATTGATACAAAAGGCATTATTTCATCAGATCCTTCTAAATTCTCCCCTGGTAATAGTTTGAATATTTCTCTCGCTATTATTGAGAATTTAGTTGAGCATCACGGCGGATGGATAGAGTTTCAGAGTGATCCTGTCGGTAAGCGAGCTATCACTTGCTATTTCCCAATAAAGCAAAAAAATGATCTGGCTGTTTCTGAAAGATAACCTTTTAAAAGCCTTCTCTTTTTAAAAAAGAATTATATATGAATAAGAGTGATACACTTATTTTTACGATTAAAAATCAAGAGGAAATGACGCAATTTGCTTGTGACTTTAGTCGGCTTTTAAGTCCTAATCATTTCATCGCTATGCAAGGTGAAGTTGGTGTTGGCAAGTCAACTTTTGTCAGAGCAGCTATTCAGTTTCTTTGTCAGGAACCTGATTTAATTGTGCCAAGCCCAACCTTCACTTTATTTCAGCAGTATGATGCACCTATTGCCTCTATTATTCATGCCGATTTCTACCGTCTATCAAGTCCAGAGGAAGTAGAAGATTTAGGATGGTTTGATCTTATTCAAGATGCAATTCTTTTTGTGGAATGGCCTGAAAATATAGCTGATATTATGCCAGAAACGCATATAAGCGTCAAAATAGTGGATGACCCAGACTTTTTTGACGCTCGAGAAATTGTCATTCAAACAAAAGATATGGCTTTTTTGAATTTATTATCCAATAAATTTCCTACTCAAAATGAAAATGCTTAATAAAACCATAGCCATTTTTTTCAGCAAAACTTAACACAGCAGATGCCGTTTGTTCAGGGCTTAGCGTTGGAAGTCCATTTGGGTTTGCAGCTACTTTTGTTAAAATATTTTGAACAACTGCGTAGTTTTCTCGAATTTTTGCTGTCGCTTTTGGATGAGCGTTGGCTTGCGATAGCAAATCATTCGCCCTGTGAATGTCGCCCGATAAAGCATATGACATGCCCATATTCGCTAAGATCCTTGGCTCTGCCGGACGTAGTTCTAAGGCTTGTTCATAGGATTGTAATGCCATTTCGCTATTGCCGAGATGGTCATAAGCAATGCCCATATTATTCAATAAATCCCAATCCGCTTTAACAGGAGATCGTCCGCGCTCAAATATATTTAACGCCGTCTCAAATTGACCATTTTTAAGAAGCGTCTTGCCATATTCTTTCAAAACATCTGAATTTTGCGGATGTTTCAAGGTAATTAACCGCATAACTTTGATGGCGTCTGCGCTTTCATCCAAATGTCGCAAATATTGAGAATAAGCAACAGCTGCAACTGGGTTTTCAGGGTCATTTCTATATTTTTGTTCCCATTTACCACCTTCTTCTCTTAGTACATCAGGTGAGAGATAGGCCAAGTTGTAATCATCAGCAAAACTTGCTTTAGTTAGGTTGTTTGTGATAGATGAGCAGCCAGATAGAATGATTGTGAATAATAAAAAGCTGAAAAATGCTTTTACGCATTTAAGACTAGTAAAAATAACTGTAATTTGATTATGATGCATTTACTTTAATCCGTTTTCTAGATTACTTATACTTTAATAAATCAGTAACCCTAATATCTTGTTAACAAGACTTCTAAAGAGAGATATATATGACTTTGATCTTTGATTATGACGCTGAAACATCGCCAATTATGTTGCGTGGTATTTTTGAAGATGAACTTGAAGCCTTTCAAAAAAAGCTAACTGATGCCCAAAATAAGGCTCTTATATTTTCTGGCTTTAAGGCACAAACAGATCAAGTCCACATCATTCTTAATTCAGAGGGCGATGTAGAAATTGCTCTATTTGGTAAAGGAGATGAGCATAAGTGGCGGGAAGAAAATATAGGCACTTTAGCCAGAAAATTACCGCCTGCTCTTTATGCATTGGCTGGCAGCTATTCGCCTATGGCCTATCTTGCTTGGGGGCTTGGTAGCTATCAATTTAATAAATATAAAAAAGAGCCAAAGCCAAGCGCATCCCTTTTAGTTGTAGAAAAAGCAATTGAAGAGCGGCTGATGCCCATTTTAAATGGTGCTGCCTTAACAAAAAATTTGATTAATACCCCTGCAAATGATTTAGGTCCTTATGAGCTAGAAACGGCCGCCTTAGAATTAGCTAGAAAATATGATGCTAAATTTAGAAATATTGTTGGTAAAAATTTACTCAAAGATAATTTCCCTCTCATTCATACTGTGGGCAGAGCTGCAACGGAGGAGAGGCAGCCTCGGCTGTGTGAATTTACATGGGAAGGCGGATCAAATATGCATCTTACCCTTGTTGGTAAAGGCATTGTTTTTGATACAGGCGGATTAAACTTAAAGCCAGGCGCTTCTATGGATTTAATGAAAAAAGATATGGGCGGCGCCGCTCATGCTCTGGGTCTGGCCTCTATGATTATGGAAGCAGGCTTGCCGATTACCTTGCGGGTTATTTTATCGATTGCAGAGAATTGTGTCAGCGGCGATAGCTTCCGACCTAGCGATGTCTACCCCTCACGTTCTGGTAAAACAGTTGAAATTGGAAACACCGATGCAGAAGGCCGTCTTGTATTAGCAGATGCTTTAACATATGCCTGTGAAAAGCCAACAGATTTTATTATTGATTTTGCAACCTTGACAGGCGCTGCTCGCGTTGCTGTAGGTACTGATATTGCTCCATTTTATACAAATTCACCTGAATGGGCTAAGGCTGTTACAGACCATTCATTTGATATATGTGACCCTGTCTGGCAAATGCCCTTATATGATGGCTATAGAAAGCTATTAAAATCACGCATCGCAGATATTAATCATATATCCCAAGGGCCTTTTGGAGGCAGTATAACGGCAGCGCTCTTTTTAGAAGAATTTGTTGATGAGAAAATCGATTGGATGCATTTTGATATTTATTCATGGACAAATAAAGTAAAGCCTATGGCTGTTGAAGGTGGCGAAGTGCAAGGCATCCGCGCTTTATTTGAGACGCTGAAACATAAGGTGGGTAATGACTAGTGTCTTTAGATAAGCGTATCCATGCTTTCAGAGATGATTTAGCTGATGAAGCTTTGAAATCTCAAGTAAGTGCTAAGCGATTTGTTAAGGGAGAAACGGCTTATTGCGGCCTTAATCCCGTTAGCTTACGTCATGAGCCATCCCATAGTGCTAGCCTTGATACAATGCTTCTGCCCCTTGAAAAGCTTGTTGTTTTTGAAATCAGTGATGAATTTAGTTGGGTACAAGCACAAGATGATGGCTATGTTGGTTATGTGGAAAATAATAAGCTTTATCACCCAAGGTCTAGTTCAGATGGGCCTGTTGCGCTTTATTCTCATTTTGTTGCAACGGCCTCTACTTTCATCTACCCTCATGCAGATATTAAATCGCCGCCAAAGGGCGCTTTAAGTTTTGCTTCAAAAATCTTTTGCAAAGCGTTGGAAAGTAAAGATTTTTTTGAGTTACTCTATCCTGATGGCAGCTCTTTGGGTTATGGTTATGCGTCTCATTTTGAGAGGTTAAATAAGTCACAAAAGACGATTGTTGAATATGCGCGGCAGTTTTTGAATATGCCCTATTTATGGGGCGGTCGGGTTTTGTATGGTATTGATTGTTCTGCGCTTGTACAATTAGTTTTTCGCCCTTTTGGCATTTACCTTCCCCGTGATAGTGATTTGCAATTTTCCTCTTTTGATCAAACATATAAGAAAGAGCGATCTGATTTAGCAGCTGGAGATTTAATTTATTGGAAAGGCCATGTAGCGCTTGCTACTTCTTCTAGCACAATGATCCATGCGAGCGGTCATCATATGCTTGTTGTTGAAGAGCCTATCGACGCTGCTATTGATCGCATAAAAAATGAATGGGGCGCTCCAATAGGCTTTATTCAAAACCCAATTGATCATTGAATTAAAGTCAATAATCGGATACATCACCCTTAAAGCAAGGTTTAGGTTTATGTTAGATATAGCAATTATTGATTATGGCTCTGGCAACATTCGCTCTGCCCAGAAAGCCTTTTTAAAAGCTGCCGAGAGTTTTGATGTGCGCGCTAGCGTTAAATTAACAAATAATTTAGATGAAATTTCTAAAGCTAGCCATCTTGTTCTGCCGGGGGTTGGGGCATTTGCGGATTGCGCGGCAGGTATTCAAAAGGTGGAGGGGCTTTGGCCACTGCTTAATCAGCGTGTAATAAAAGACGGCGTTCCCTTTTTAGGTATTTGTGTGGGTATGCAGCTTATGGCATTGGAAGGTCATGAATATCACGTCACAAAAGGCTTGGGATGGATAGATGGCTTGGTTCGACCTATAAAGCCAAAAGATGATGCATTGAAAATTCCCCATATGGGTTGGAATAAAATATATGCCCAAACAGCTCATCCTATTTTCAAAGATATTAAAATAGGGGATGAAGGGCAGCATGCCTATTTCGTACATAGCTACCATATGGATATGAAGACATCTAGCCAATGCATTGCCTCCACTGATTATGGCGGCGCTGTCACAGCTGTTGTTGGTCAAGATAATTATATCGGCACACAATTTCACCCTGAAAAAAGCCAAGCGCTAGGCTTGAAATTCATTCAAAATTTTATGGCATGGAGACCTTAGTATGATTTTATTTCCAGCAATTGATTTAAAAGATGGTCAATGCGTGCGTCTTGTGAAGGGGGAAATGGATCAGGCAACGGTCTTTAATGATAGTCCCGCTGATCAAGCAAAAACATTTGAACAGCAAGGCTTTGAATGGTTGCATCTTGTTGATTTAAATGGCGCTTTCGCGGGAAAACCTGTAAATGCTGAAGCGGTGAAAGCTATTCGGGCTGCCATTGATTTACCAATCCAGCTTGGCGGCGGTATTCGTGACCTGCAAATGATTGAGTCATGGCTTGAAATTGGCATTAATCGTGTGATTTTAGGCACAATTGCTTTGAAAAACCCTGAGCTTGTTAAAGAGGCTGCACAAAAATATCCTGGTCAAATTGTTGTTGGTATTGATGCAAAAGGGGGCAAGGTTGCAGTTAATGGCTGGGCGGAAACAGCAGAAATTGACACAATAACGCTAGCAAAGAAATTTGAAGATGCTGGGGTCAGCGCTATTATTTATACGGACATCGATCGAGATGGTATTTTAACAGGCCTAAATTTTCCAGCCACTTTAGAGCTTGCTCAATCTGTCTCTATTCCTGTTATCGCATCAGGTGGTTTATCTTCTATTGAGGATATTAAAACCATGATAGAGCCGCCTTATACAATTTTTGAAGGGGCTATATCAGGCCGTGCTCTTTATGATGGGCGCATTGACCCCAAAGAAGCATTGTCATTGTTGAACACAACTAACGCGGGGAAATGATATGCTAAAAAAGCGTTTAATTCCTTGTCTTGATGTTAAAGATGGGCGTGTTGTTAAAGGGGTTCAATTTGTTGATTTAATTGATGCTGGTGATCCTGTTGAGTGCGCCATTGCCTATGATAAAGCGGGAGCAGATGAATTATGCTTTTTGGATATTACAGCGTCAAATGAAAATCGAGGCACGTTAATTGACCTTGTAGAACGCACTGCGGAACAATGCTTTATGCCTGTTACTGTTGGGGGCGGTGTGCGCAAACCTGAAGATGTTAGAACGCTTCTTTTGGCAGGGGCAGAT
Organism: Hyphomicrobiales bacterium; assembly: GCA_011524605.1. GTDB lineage: Bacteria > Pseudomonadota > Alphaproteobacteria > Rhizobiales > WTKA01 > WTKA01. The sequence continues at coordinate 10,419 of WTKA01000020.1, forward strand.
AAGGTTTCCATTAATACAGCCGCTGTTTTTGACAGGGATATTGTTAATAAGGCAGCGGAGAAATTTGGCAACCAATGTATTGTTGTTGCGATTGATGCAAAAAAAGTTAGTGGTGAAGGGGAGGCTGAAAAGTGGGAAATTTTCACCCATGGCGGCCGCAAACCTACAGGCATTGATGCTGTTGACTATGCAAAAGATATGGATGCGCGCGGGGCTGGCGAAATTTTATTAACATCTATGGATCGGGACGGCGCTAAAATTGGTTTTGATTTAGGGCTTACGCGTGCTGTTGCGGATGCGGTGAAAATACCCGTGATTGCCTCAGGCGGTGTTGGTACATTAGATCATCTCGTTGATGGCGTTGTAAAAGGGCATGCAAGCGCTGTTCTTGCAGCTTCTATTTTTCATTTTGGCACCTACTCTATCGAAGAAGCAAAGCAATATATGGCGAAAGCGGGTATTCCCATGCGCCTTGATGGTTATGGTGATTAAAGGTAAAATCATGTCAGTCAATTATTTAAATGAATTAGAGCAAACAATTATTGAGCGCAAAAATACAGCAGAAGATAAAAGCTATACGTCATCTTTGCTCAATAAAGGCGTGCGTAAATGCGCACAAAAATTTGGTGAAGAAGCGTTTGAATTTGCCATTGCAGCGGTTTCAGAAGATGATAAAAATCTACAAGATGAAGCTGCCGATATGCTTTATCATATGATGGTTGTTTTGGCTGCAAGGGATATTTCTCTTGATCAAGTTATGCAAAGATTGGAAGCACGCAAAAGCCAATCTGGTCATGCAGAAAAAGCGGCTCGCAAAAAGAAATAGATCTTGAGCCTAGGCTATGAGCTTATGTAAAATCAAAAGGCTTTTTATCAAATTTCAAAAACACTACTCACGACGGCAATTTCAATTCAGCTGTGGGTTTTTCCTTTGCTTTTGAAAATTTTTTAAGGAGGATAAAATCCTATCATATATGAACAAGTGATTGAAAAAGACATGTAAATTTGCATATATAGCTATATTTATCAGATTTCACTGTAATATATAGGTTGAATAATAGAAATGGTCGCTCATTGCAAAATCAAACTGCTTTAGATTTATCTCCCTATCAATCTTTTTCGCCGGCGGATTGGTCTCGTTTTCGCCGTGAAATGCCTATTGTTCTGAACCAGCAAGATATTGAGATGCTTCAAGGTTTAAACGACCGCTTATCAATGGATGAGGTGGACAATGTTTATATGCCCCTTGCTCGTCTGGTTATGATGTATAAAGAGGCTTATCTGGAATTACATCGCTCTACCCAGTCTTTTTTGCAGCTCGAACGCAAGCCCATGCCTTTCATTATTGGTATAGCGGGTAGTGTCGCGGTAGGGAAAAGCACGACCGCACGGCTATTGCAAGAACTATTAACGCAATGGGATCGGAGCAAAAAGGTTGATTTGATCACAACAGATGGCTTTTTATATCCGAATGCTGTGTTAGAGAAAAAAGGATTGATGGACAAAAAGGGCTTTCCTCAAAGCTTTGACCGCAAGGCGCTTTTGACATTTTTGTCTGAAATTAAAGCGGGCAAAGAAGTGGTGAACGCGCCTATTTATTCCCACTTTGATTATGATATTCTGCCTTATCAAAAGATTAAAATTGAGCGCCCTGATATTCTGATTGTTGAGGGAATAAATGTTTTACAGCCAGGCTATTTGCCCAAAGAGGGCGAAGCCATTCCCTTTGTATCGGATTTTTTTGATTTTTCAATTTATGTGGATGCAGAAAAGAGGCTTGTAGAGAAATGGTATTTAGAGCGCTTTATGATGTTGCGCGAAACCGCTTTTAGAGATCCGAACTCTTATTTTCATCGCTATTCAAAATTAGATATGGAAGAGGCTGAGCAAACAGCTATTGATATTTGGCATAGAATTAATTTAAAAAATTTGAATCAAAACATATTGCCAACCCGGCAAAGAGCAGACCTTATTTTGACAAAGGGCAAAGACCATTGGGTCAATAGCATTGCTTTGCGCAAGGTTTGATTGCTGTATTTGGTATAGTCTTTCATTTTATGCAGCTATAGTAGATTAAATTGATCATTATCAGGCTTGTCTTTTGATCCGCCTTCTTTTGGTTTTGCTATCGGCTGTTTTTGTAATTTTTCCATTAAACCCGCTTCATCATTGCGGGCATTATTTACTTTTTGTGAGACAGGAAAGACATCAAATTGCTCATCTGCAGGCGTTTTTAATAGGGCGAGCGCATTGTTTAAATTTGTGTGATCATGATTGAGCCATGTCGCATAATCTTGTGGTTGAATCACAACAGGCATTCGATGATGAATAGCGCTTAATGTTACGTTTGCATCGGTTGTAATCAAGGCTAAGCTATCGATCTCGCTGCCTTCACTATCCATCCAATGTTCCCATATGGCTGCAAAGCTTAAAATACCTGAGGTGCTTTGTGCATAATAGGGATATTTATGCTTGTCATCTCTAAGCCATTCATAGAAGCCATTGGCGGGGACTAAGCAACGTCTATATTTAATAGCCCCTTTAAAGGAGGGTTTTTCGAGAATTGTTTCAGATCTTGCATTGATCAGAAGGGGGAAATCAGAAGGGTCTTTTACCCAGCTTGGTAAAAAGCCCCAGCGCATGAGTTGAAAATCAACTTTCCCCTGCCCATCACAAATAACAGCAACAGGCTGCGTGGGAGCAATATTATAGCGAGCAGGAAAATTAGGTGTTTGGCTATAATTAAAATGCTTTTTAATCTCTTCAGGTGAAGCAGTTAGCGTGAACCTACCGCACATATTGCTTCACCCTTTATTTTATTAGCTGCCTAAAACACGTGTCATTGCCAGATATTTTGCGGCACGCGCTGCTCTAACCTCTTTGGGTGACAGGCCTTCAAATTCCCTAAGCGCATCTTCAATAGCATTGCCTGTGCGAATAACCATCTCCATTGGATTGCGATGGGCACCGCCTGTTGGCTCTTCAATAATTTCATCGATAATGCCAAATGCTTTTAAATCTTGCGCTGTAATTTTCATATTATTGGCTGCATCTTTTGCGCGAGATGCATCTCGCCATAAAATAGAAGCAGAAGCTTCAGGAGAGGCTACTGTGTAAATTGAATTTTCAAGCATTAAAACTTTATTTGCCGTTGCTATAGCAACTGCGCCGCCAGAACCGCCTTCTCCTACGATCACAGAAATATTGGGCACGCCTAGGCCTAAACAAGCATCGGTTGCCCGTGCAATTGCTTCCGCCTGTCCTCTTTCTTCTGCTCCAATGCCAGGGTAGGCGCCTGCCGTATCAACAAATGTAAGAACGGGTAGGGAAAAACGCTCTGCAATTTCCATAAGGCGAACAGCTTTACGATATCCTTCAGGATTTGCCATCCCAAAATTATGGTCTATACGGCTTTGCGTGTCTGTCCCTTTTTCATGCCCCATGACGACAACAGGCATATTTCTAAAGCGTGCTAGACCGCCCATTATGGCAAGGTCTTCTCCAAATTTTCTATCCCCTGCAAGAGATGTAAACTCTTCCATAAGCTGCCCGACATAATGCTGAAAATGAGGGCGATCAGGATGGCGAGACACTTGCGTTCTTTGCCAAGGTGTTAAGCTTTCATAAAGTTCGGTAAGTGTGTTTTTTGCTTTATCTTCTAAGGATTTGATATCTTTGCTAATACCTTGCTCTGTACCATCTTCTGATTCATGGGCTAAAGCACGCAATTCAATGATGCGTTGTTCAATTTCAGCAAGGGGTTTTTCAAAATCAAGATATGTTTGCACGGGTCATTCACATTCATTTTATAAGATGCTTTAATAAAAAAGCATTCGTTCAATAATAAGTATAATTTATCTATGTTTTTTTAGCTCGTTTATAAAGTGTATGCAACAGCTTCAATGATTAACAATTAACATGCTTAATAGACAAGCGTTCAACATTTCTAGATATTCAATTATGACTTATTGTTCAGATTTGCAAGGGGGTGATGTGTAAATACAGCCTTCTTTAAATGCTCATCAAGCAAATGGGTATAGACTTGGGTAGTTGAAATATCTGCATGACCTAATAATTCTTGCACAATACGGAGGTCGGCGCCTCCTTCTAATAAATGGGTGGCGAAAGCATGGCGCAAGATATGGGGCGATATGAGATCTTCTGAGATAAGCGCTGCTCTTGCTATTGTTTTTAAATCTCTTGCAAAAACTTGTCGGGCTATATGACCTGTTTTGCCTTTTGCTGGAAATAGAGCATTTTTTTGTGCAAGCTCTGGGCTGTATGCTTCTAAATGATATCGAAATTGGAATAGGCAATCTCGTGTTTGGTCATTCAGTGGAACAAGTCTTTCTTTTTCTCCTTTGCCTTTAATTAAAATCATAGAATTTTGGCTGTTTAAGATATGTTTAGGCAAGGCAACAGCTTCGCTAATGCGCAGGCCGCTCCCGTATAAGAGCTCTAAAATAGCTGCTGTTCGCCAATATTTAATATTTTCAGGAGCTGAATTTTTTTCATTATTTGCAAAAATATAGGCTGTTTCAAATAATTTATTCACATGTTCTGTACTGACTGTTTTAGGTAGGGCGTGAGCTTTACGTTGTTTTTCAAGCGCAGTTGTTGGGTTTTGATCGATGATCCCATCAATATAAAGAAAAGTGAAAAATTGCTTTATGGTTGAACGGGCTCTTTGAATTGATGTGTTACAAAGACCCTCTTGAGCTAAATAGCTAAAATAATCAATAATGTCTTGTGTTGTAATGGAAATTAAGGGCTTTGAAAAATAATCATCAAACCGATTAAGGTCATTTTCATAGGCGAACTTGGTATTCAGCGCTGCATTTTTTTCAGCTCTTATTTGGTCTATAAATAAATCGATTGCCTGATGAATATGAATGGTAATTGCCTTGCTTTAATTCTATTTCACTCAAAATTTAATCAGATTGAGATTACAATTAACTTAATAAACTTTGTTTGTTTTGCAAAAAAGGGATTGCCAAAACCTGAAATTATAAGTTAACCTTTTGTAAAGGATTTGAGTGACGGCGTTTAAATTATTCGTTATCACTGAATACGCCAAATATAATAGCATAGACATAAAGGTTCAGGGCAGATGAGTCTCGAAATTCTTGAAGAAGAAATTAAGTTAGAACTAGAGCAGTTGAAATTAGAGCAGCGTGCTAGAGCTACTGATTTAATGTGTCAAGCTTGGGAAGAGGCTTTAATCGAAGGGATTGATGCAGATATATTAGCTGAAGTCGCTCTGAATGTCTCTATTACAGATATGCTTCAAACAACGCCCGAAAAGAAAGTTATAGAAGCCCTGGCTGAGCTCCCAAAGCGTATCGAAAGTGGTGATTTTACCCCAAGGCTTGTTCTTCACTAATTTTAGATTGAATTAAACGCATATCACATATTTTAATTTGACTTTTGCGTGTAAATAAGCTCAAAAAGGCTAGAATTGAACGAGTGGATAAAAAGATGCGTTTTTTTACAAAGTTTTTAAGCCTAGCAAGTCTTTGTTTATGTCTTTTGGTAAATATTGCTTTTGCTAGTGATTTGCCAAGCATTGCGCCTCCAGCAGCAGTAGAAAATTATAATAAGCCTTTTATTAATGAAATCAGAGCTGGGCATTTTGCGCATAACGTATATCCAGGATTTATCCCAAATAGTTTGGAAAAATTTGAGTTCACTCGTTGGGAAAATGTGAATGCCGAGATTTTATTTAGACCCATCGATTGGGTTGGTGAAAAATGGCTCGGCACTTTAAGGCCTCATATTGGCGCAACTGTTAATTTCAATAACCGTGAAAATATGGCCTATGCTGGCTTTGCAACCACAAAGCATCTTTTTGATAGCCCTGTATTTTTAGAAGCAAGCTTCGGTTTAGCCATCCATGATGGCTATTTAAGTAACCCACCTGCAGGCAGTGGCTTAAGACGTTTGGGCTGCCGCGTTCAATTTCATGAATCTTTCTCTTTGGGTTATGATATCACTGAAAAAATGAATGTGATGGCAACATATGAGCATACTTCTAATGCTGATTTGTGTGAATTTAACTCAGGCCTTTCAAATGCGGGCATTCGAATGGGCTATAAATTTTAAAAATTACCATTGAGCGCTTCTTATTTTCTTTCTATGACCTATATCAAACAAATGTTTGATACCTCTATATTTCATCTAAATGATACGCAAATAATTAATTATATTATGTGGATTAGACGAAATACTGGGTTTTAGATCTATATTGATAGGGAGAGTAGATATGGTGCGTCTTAATAAAATTTATACAAAGACAGGTGATGACGGCACAACAGCCCTTGGCAATGGTGAGCGGGTTCACAAATTCAGTTTTCGTGTTTGTGCCTATGGTAACGTAGATGAATTAAATGCAACGCTGGGCATTGTTTGCTTGTATTTAGAAGAGCATCAAGAGATATTAGCTGAGATAAAACATATTCAAAATGATCTATTTGATTTAGGGGCTGATCTTTGTACGCCTGATGATGGAAAAGATTTAGGATATGAACCCTTAAGAATTATTACAAGCCAAGTAGATTGGCTTGAGGAGAAGATTGATTCGCATAATGCAAAACTTTCTCCTTTAAAATCTTTTATTTTGCCGGGTGGATCTAAGGCCGCCGCTTATTTGCATTTATCACGTACAATTTGTAGGCGAGCGGAAAGAGATATTGTCGCTCTATCTCAGCAAGAAAATGAGAATATATCAAAAGAAGTCGTAACCTATATGAACCGGTTGTCAGATTATTTATTTGTTATTGGTCGTATCACAAATAATCAAGGTGAAGATGATATCTTATGGGTGCCTGGCAAAAGTCGCTAGGTTTAGGATATGATAATTTAGCCCATTGCGTACCAATATATTTAGACTATGAGCAGGAAGTAATGTAGAATTATTCTTTCATTATATTTTTATCCACTCAATAGTTTTTACGCATATAGAATTGAACAAAAATTAATCGATCCTGAGCCTAGATTTTTTCTAAAAATTTTAATGATAAAAATTGGTTTTTCTTTTCGTCTTTAAGATCTGATTAACCATAATTATTTACCTTTAAGCGCAAGTAATATCATTTGTATTAACTAAAAGTGTAGGCTGTATGACAGAAGTTCGCCAAGGTAATGTATCTTATCATTTTATCAATCCCAAGAAGAATCAACAAACTCAAATGTCTAAGGATTTTAATTTATCCTTAAGTGACGAAGAGCAGTCATCAGCAAAAAGCAATAAGGGGCTTAAGGAAAATATAGAATTGGCAAAAAATAGTCCTGTTGATGATATTCCAAACCATTTATCTAAGCAGCCATTGCCAAACGGCTATTATTCAATGCCAAAAAATATTTCACTTAACAATTTTGGTACGGGTATCGATATTCTTGTATAAAAACTGCTGTGATCTGCGATTATTGTCTAAAATTAGATCAATGATTTGCATTTTCTTAGAAATAAAGATATACATAGAAAAATTTCCCCATCATGGACATAAATTTTGTCCTCTCAATTCCACAAGAATTGAGTTTACAGGAGACGATTATGCGGAACACACCTTTGATGCCAAAAGCAACGGCTGTATGGCTTGTTGATAACACAGCGCTTACTTTTGAACAAATTGCAGAATTATGCATGTTGCATATTCTAGAAGTGCAAGGCATAGCTGATGGGGAAGTTGCTCAAGGTATTAAGGGTCAAAACCCTGTTATTACTGGACAGATAAATCGTACGGAGCTTGAAAAAGCTGAGAATGATCCAAATTACCGGATTAAGCTTTTAGCGCCAAAGCATAATATTTCCGATAAGCCGCGCACTAAGGGGCCGCGCTATACGCCTTTATCTAGACGACATGATCGCCCTAATGCAATTCTTTGGCTATTGCGCCATCACCCTGAGCTGAAAGATACACAGATTGGACGCTTAGCAGGGACAACGAAGCCGACGATTGAAGCAATTCGTGACAGAACTCATTGGAATTCTGCAAATTTAAGCCCTATTGATCCTGTTTCCCTTGGTTTATGTTCGCAAGTTGAGCTTGATGCCGAAGTGAAAAAGGCCGCTAAATGGGTTGTTGCAAAACCTGAAGGTGACGTTTTAATGTCTCCAGAAGAATCTTTGCAAGTAAACCCGTTTGATAATGATCAATCAGAGGATGATAAGGAAGTGGATGCTAGTTCTGTATTCTCTAATTTCGCGGATAAACCTTCTGAAGAATAGTCTGGAACTTGTATATTAGGTGGTCATCGATATGAATGCCCCATTCATTCCGCATTCGGTTTATTCAAAACAAGTGTTTATGGCTTCAATTGCCATAGCAATTATTGCAAGTTTTGCTTTCACTCTCTTTCCTCAGCTTGATATATATATATCAAGCTGGTTTTTTGATCCTGAAAAAGCTGGCACTTATCTGGCTTTTCCATTGCACCATAATATTTTTTGGCATGGTTTGAGAGATTTATTGTTTAATATTCCAATTGGTTTTGGATCGCTTTTCATTATTCTTTGGGGTTTGAAGCTTTTTTTCCCTAAAATAGATATGAGGATTGATCCAAAAATAAGCAGTTTTATCATTCTTACTTTGATCATTATTATTCTGCTTATTATAAATATGGGATTGAAAGAAACAACCGGGCGTTTTAGACCTGACCAGACTGATATTTTTGGCCAAAAAGAAGAATTTACAGCGCTCTTTGACTTTACAGGTACTTGTGTTGGGAACTGTTCTTTTGTTTCAGGTGAGGTTGCATCTGCAACTTGGTTTTTGCTGTTAACTCATCTCTTACCTTCAAATTTGCGTAAAAAATACTATATTTTAGGCAGTGTTTTTCTCGTTACAGTGATCTTTGTACGCTTAGGTTTTGGCCGTCATTTTGCTTCAGACTGTTTATTTGCCATTCTTATCACCTATTGGTGTATGTTTATATCAAATTTCCTCTGGTTTATAAAAATGCCTGTTTGGATAGAGAGTAAATTAAATGAACAGCAAATTACAAAATTTGCACTCTATATATGGGGAAATATAGGGGTAAGGCGATGATGAGATATAGCATATGCTTTACTTGCGTCATTATATAGAGATATGAGTTGAAATTTTAGATCAAGTTATTTTCCTTGTTGAAACATAATTAAATAGCGCTTTTGGAGACATGATTTATGAGCCGTGATATCAAAAAAGTTGTTCTTGCCTACTCTGGTGGGTTAGACACATCCATCATCCTAAAATGGTTGCAAACTGAATATAATTGTGAAGTCGTGACCTTTACAGCGGATTTAGGTCAAGGGGAAGAATTAGAGCCTGCGCGTAAAAAAGCAGAAATGCTGGGCATTAAAGAGATTTATATTGAAGATTTGCGTGAAGAATTTGTGCGTGATTATGTCTTTCCGATGTTTAGAGCAAATGCTGTTTATGAAGGCATATATTTACTTGGTACATCAATTGCGCGCCCGTTAATTTCTAAGCGCCAAATTGAAATTGCCAAAGCAACAGGGGCAGATGCCGTATGCCATGGTGCAACAGGCAAGGGGAATGATCAGGTTCGTTTTGAGCTTAGCTATTATGCGCTTAATCCTTCCATCAATGTTATTGCGCCGTGGCGTGAGTGGGAGTTAACATCGCGCACAAAATTGATTGAATTTGCTGAGCGTCATCAGATTCCAATTGCCAAAGATAAAAGGGGTGAAGCGCCTTTCTCTGTGGATGCTAATCTGCTTCACACCTCTTCTGAAGGTAAACTTTTAGAAGACCCTGCGATAGAATGCCCTTCACATGTGTATCAAAGAACAATAGCGCCAGAGGATGCCCCTGATAAACCGACCTATATCGAAGTTGGCTTTAAAAATGGGGACGCAGTATCCATAAATGGTGAAGCTATGTCGCCTGCAACCTTGTTAACAGCTTTAAATACATATGGGCATGATAATGGTATTGGCCGTTTAGACCTTGTTGAAAATCGTTTTGTTGGTATGAAATCAAGGGGCATTTATGAAACGCCTGGCGGTACAATATTATTAGCTGCCCATCGTGGGATTGAATCAATCACACTAGATGGTGGCGCCGCTCATCTTAAAGATGAAATTATGCCAAAATATGCAGAGTTGATCTATAATGGCATGTGGTTCTCCCCTGAAAGAGAAATGCTGCAAGCTTTAATTGATGCATCTCAAACACATGTGGAAGGAACGGTTCGTCTTAAGCTTTATAAGGGCTCTGTTGATGTTGTCGGTCGTTCTTCTCCCTATTCTTTATATGACGAAGACTTGGTTACATTTGAAGAAGGTGCAGCTAGCTATGATCATCGCGACGCAGCAGGCTTTATCAATTTAAATGCCTTAAGATTAAAGCTTATTGGACGCCGTAATTTGCGTTCAAAATA
>WTKA01000066.1 GCA_011524605.1 Hyphomicrobiales bacterium
TTAATAAAATCAACGACTTGTCTGTCTCAAATATTTGTCGCAAAATAAAAGTATGAAAATAGGCTATGCACGCATATCAACGGATGATCAGACCGCCAAACTGCAACAAGATGCATTAAAGGCGGCAGGGTGTGAGAAGATTGTCACCGAGACAGTCTCTGGCTCATCAAAGAAACGCCCAAAGTTTGATAAACTTATGTCATCCTTGAGTGAAGGCGACACGCTTATTGTATGGCGATTGGATAGAGCTGGGCGTTCAATCCGTCACTTGCTTGAAATGGTTGATCATCTCAAAAGCCGTGGTGTTGCCTTTCAATCTCTTAATGAGACCATCGATACGACAACAGCAAACGGTGAAATGATATTTCACATCTTTGCAGCTCTAACCCAATTTGAAAGATCGCTTTTAATAGAGCGCACAAATGCTGGCCTCGATGCCGCTCGCAAGCGTGGCGTTAAATTAGGGCGCAAACCAAAACTCACCGCAGCACAGATCAAACATGCAAAAAAACTCATTGAGAGTGGCGAAAGAGTATCTTCTGTTGCTCAATCTTTAGGAGTTTCAAGGGCAACGTTGTATCGTAGTTTACATAGCCAATAAACCTTGATAGGTTGTTTTTTGTATTATAACTGATTTTGGGTAGTCATATATATGGGTAAATTTCGTTGTTTGGATGTTGGTTGTGGTGATGCTTCAATAATAGAAACTGACAGCGCAACCTTCCTAATCGATTGCCATCGCATAGAAGATCATTCGCAATATTTACCAAACAATAAAAAATTGCGAGGTGTGTTTATAACTCACCAACATGAGGATCATTATTCAGGTTTAGAGTATTTATGGGATAACAATTATAAAATAGATTATATAATAAAAAGCCCTTATAAAAGACGTCAAAATGATAACTCTGTCGAATATGCGGATTGGAATGACTTCAACAAGTTAGTAGCAAAATTTGAAAATAATGGCACGAAAATCCGCTTGCCTTATCGACAAGATGATTTTAGTGAACCCTATTGGCATACAAACGGTGTAAAATTCTTTATTATTGGCCCTGAAAAATCAATTGCAACTTCAGACACTAGAGAACTTCATGATGCATGTTTAGTGATAAAAGCTTCTTTTGGATCGCGTCACTGTCTATTTACTGGTGACGCTTCAGACAAAAACCTTGAATATATTGCAGATCATACAAACAATTATTGTAATGACATCCTACACGCAAGTCATCATGGTAGTTTGAACGGTGCACAGCTAGATTTCATAAAGGGCTGTAATGCTAAATATACGGTTATATCTACTAAAAGCGGTGTTTATGAAAATGTACCTCACAATACTGCGTTGAGACGATATAGAGATAATACCAAAAATGAAGTTTACCGAACTGACAAAAGCGGGTCTATTGAGTGGGATTTTTAGTAGAACGCAAATAGCTCAAGACTCTGCCATTAATAAAATTACTTTGCTTAGCGTAAGCTAATATAAATAGAATAACTAGATTAATGAAAAAAATCTCATATTCATATTTTTGAATCCATTCATATGAACTGCGTATATCAAGATATTTAATTGAGAAATATGATATAATTAAAAGTGATATTATACTTCTATACAGATTTTGATCTTCTACAAGAGACTGTATTTTTGCGTCAGATTTCTCTGCACATAAATATTCTTGATAGGTATGTTTCTTAGAAAGAAACAATGATAAGCAAGGTGCTATAACTATTGAACCGAAACGGCTTATCACCACTCCAATAAAATAGGCAACTATAAGCAATAATATAGGGTTTTGAAGTATTTCGGTATAATTTAAATACTCACTCATTAGCAATGTATAGATTATACCAGGAACGATATAATTTGCTAAATTGTATGATGATATCCGCTTTAATATTTCTTCCAATTTTACAACCCCTAAATACTATTGTAATAGTATATCTGGTGATGATCTAGTCGAGGATAAATTTAATTAAAACAGTTTACATCGTTTTTGTTTCATTTTCAATTGTAAAGCTGAGTATTTGCGTAGGGCAGGGGCAAATTGTCGGGTCAAGGCTGAGCCAT
>WTKA01000117.1 GCA_011524605.1 Hyphomicrobiales bacterium
CGCGATAATAAATATAAAGCTCGAATAAAAATACTTGTCTCTGAAATGGGACTTGAAGCTTATCGTGAAGAAGTTTTTGCTGATATGGCTGAACAAGACCAAAGCCAATTTGAGCATGCAATTGCCGAATATAACCGTATTGCCAGTCAGTTTACTCTTGATTTGCCTGAAGCTGAAGCTTGTCCACTTTTTGCTAAAGCCCGCAAAGAAAATGCTGCATTTTCAAAATGGGTTGATGCTAATGTAACAGCTCACAAAAAAGCGGGCTATAGCGTTGTTTCTATTTCAGTGAAGCCGAAAGGCGGCATCCCTGGTGATGCAACTTCAGCACAAATGGAGGCTGTCGCCGATATTGCTGACGATCTTGGTACTGGTGAAATCCGAGTGACCCATCGTCAAAATTTAGTGCTGCCTAGCGTGAAAGAAGAAAATTTATTTGCCATCTATCAAAAGCTTGTTGGCTTAGAGCTAGCAGAAGACAATATTGATAAACCAAGCGATATTATTGCTTGCCCAGGTCTTGACTATTGTGCTCTTGCAACCGCTCGATCTATTCCCGTAGCGCAATCCCTTTCAACCAGCCTCAGAGAACGCGAAGAAAAAGATAATCTTGGCAAAATATCCTTGAATATCTCAGGCTGTATTAATGCATGTGGTCATCACCATGCCGCCAATATTGGTATTCTTGGCCTTAATAGAGCACAGAATGAATATTATCAAATTACCCTTGGCGGCCGCAATGATGAAAAAGCCGCTGTTGGCGATATTTTAGGCCCAGGCTTTTCACAAGAAGAGGTGCCAGCTGCTGTCGATCGTATTCTTGATTTTTATCTTGAACAACGTATCAATGAAGGTGAAACCTTCTCAACTGTTTATGAACGCTTAGGTAAAAATGCTTTTAAGGAGGCTGTTTATGTGGATGCTTAATCGCAAAAGCGAATTAACAAAGATGGAAGCTGCTATCGAAGATAATGCGCTGCATATACACCCTGAAGAGTGGGAAAAAAGCCAAGCAGCGGAAGCAGCAAAGGCAGAAAAAATTATCATTGCTTTTGATACACCAGCAGATGGTCGCGGCTTTTCAATTATCAAGCAAATTATTGCGGTAAGCGAGAAGACAAATTATAAGCCCCTCTTTATCGCACAAGGAGCTTTAACACCTGACCATGCCCGTATGGCTTTTCAGTCTGGCTTTGATGAGATTTATATATCGGATGACAATGTAGAACGCCATACAGAAGAAGGCTGGCGTTCAACAATCTCAAAAAGCGTTGACCATACCTATTTAGAAACGGCTTTGCTATCAACACAAAAGCCAATTTGGAGCCAGAGGCATTCAGCTTAAGCTCACTCTTTTACGCATATCTGAGCTGCATTCTACCGCCTAGCTCAACGGCAAATATCTGATATAAATATTTGCCTATTCAAAGGATAATATTATGTTTCAAGAAACTGTTTTAAGTGCAAAACATTATACAGATAATTTGTTCTCATTTAAAATCACGCGCCCAGATAGCTTCCGTTTTCGCTCTGGTGAATTTGTAATGATTGGCCTTCAAGGGGATAATGGCAAGCCGTTATTACGCGCTTACTCAATAGCCAGCCCTTCTTGGGAAAGTGAATTAGAATTCTTCTCCATTAAAGTACCAGATGGCCCTCTCACTTCAAAGCTACAACATATTAAACCTGGCGACAAAGTCATCTTAGGCAAAAAGCCCACAGGAACACTTGTAACCGATGCGCTTATTCCGGGCAAGCGTCTCTACCTACTGTCAACGGGTACAGGTGTAGCTCCTTTTGCAAGCCTTATTCGCGATCCTGAAGTCTATGAAAAATTTGAAAAAATTATCGTCACTCACACATGCCGCACAGTCAAGGAACTTGAATATTCACGCGAGCTTGTTGAAGAAATAAAGGCTGATGAGACGTTAAGTGAGCTTGTTGAAGATAAGCTAGTTTATTTTAGCTCAGTGACAAGAGAAGAATTTAATCATAAAGGCCGCATCACAAATTTAATCGAAAATGGCTATTTCTTTGATGC
>WTKA01000100.1:0-2959 GCA_011524605.1 Hyphomicrobiales bacterium
ATAAAACTAACGTTTCGCTAACGATATCATTTAAAATTTAAAGACCTACTAAGGAGAAAAGCTAAAAATTTACATGTTGTTTAAACTCCAAGCATAACATTTACAAACAACGTTCAGTAATATGTTTTTTAAATGAACTAGAAATAAAGTTCAATAAGCTTAAAAGCTATAAGAAAGAAGTTTGAGTATGGGTGCGTTTTACCAAGTTATCAATGGCATAAGACGAGAAATTTGGATCGTTGCTTCTATGTCTATGATTTTAAGCTTGTTACAACTAGCGCCTGCTATCTTTATGCTTCAAGTTTATGGACGGGTTATTGCAACAGGATCAACGGAAACGCTTCTTGCTTTAGGTCTGATTATGCTTATTGCAACAGCAAGCTTGATATTAATGGATTTACTTAGAAGCCGAATTTTAAACCGCGCTGCAAATAAAATCTATGTTGAACATGTGAATAATTTTGCAAGCTATTTTGAAATGCGTAATTTGAGAGGGGAGCGAGCTCAAGGTCGTTCTAATATGCCCTCTGCTTTACCCCATATTCAATCTGTTCATTCTTACGTAACATCTCCAGGTTTTGCAGCTCTATTTGATATTCCTTGGGTTCCAATCTATTTTCTTGCCCTTTATTTATTGCACCCATGGCTTGCTGGTGTTGCCTTAGCAGGTACAATTTTATGCGTAATCATTGCTTACATATCAGGTGTTTTCAAAGACCCTGAGCCTGAGCTAGATAATTTATATAACCAAACAAGCAGAAATCTGCATGAAGAAATTTTTACTTTAAAACAAGGGCGTAGCCCTTATGGTAGCTATCACAGCCTATTAACAAGATGGTGGAAAGTAGATAATAAACGTATGGGTCGCCACCTTGGCAATGTTATGCGTAACATCACAAGTTCAATTGGCATTAAAAGTACGCGTGTAACCCTTCAAAGCGCTATCTTAGCTACAGCTTCATTGGCTGTTATCGTTGATGGTGCGTCGCCTGCAATTATTATTGCCTCATCAATTTTAGTTGGTCGCTCAGTTGATCCTTTTATTCAGGGGTTGAATTCTGTTACAGCCTTGAAAAATGCAATTTTTGCTGCAAAACATATTAAAGCTATTTCGCAAAATATTGAAATTGATGATACGACACAAGCTCTTATTAAACTTGTTCGTGAAGATGAGAGCCCAGTTACCCGCCTCACTTTTTCACAAGTTAACTTTATAGCGCCCGGTACTGGGCGTGCGATATTAAGGCAGATTGATTTAAAAGTTGATGCAGGTGATACCATTATTCTTACAGGCGGGAGTGGCGCTGGCAAAACAACATTATTAAAGATGCTAGCAGGGGTTTCAATGCCTACGCATGGCAATTATGAAATCAATGGTGTTGATAGTAGATTATATGCCAATGATGTTTTTTGTAAACGAATTGGTTTTATGCCTCAAGAGAATGAGCTTATGCCAGGCAGCTTACTTGAAAATATTATTGGCTTTAAAACAAGTGTGAATGAAAAAAAACTTGAGCGCGCCATTCGCCTTTCAGGGATCAATAAATTCATATCAAATTTTGATAAAGGCATCAAAGAACGTGTTGAAGGTAGTCATGACCTTATATTATCAAGCGGACAAAAAGCACAAATCTGTTTGGCTAGAGCCATTTATGATGATCCAGATGTTTTGATTTTGGATGAACCTGCAGCTTCATTTGATTTAGTTGCCTTAAAAGCATTAGCAGAAACAGCACAATATTGGTCAGAAAAACAAGGTATTATGATAATAGCAGCGCATCGTAAAACCGATTTACCAATAGCAAATCGCGTTATTCTTGTACAAGATGGCCAGCTATCTATTCTAGAAGATGAAAAGCAAAAACAAATTCTTGAGCAGCAGCAACAAGAAAAAGAAGAGCAGCAAGAAAAAACGGCAGGCTTAAGCGTGCAAGAACAACAAGATGCAGTTGCGCAAGCGCTTGGCGCGTTAAAAGTAGGGTAATGTCATGATCAATCACTTAAAACCTACCCATTATAGAACAAACAGTGGCAAGCTAGTTTTAGCAATACAAGTAGTCATTTTAGCCATGATCGGGTTGATCATAACAGCCTCTGCTGCTGTGTCAGTTAAAAAAGCAATTATATCGATTGGTTCTGTGCGTCTAACCCCCTCTATTGCGACGATACAGCACCCAACGGGTGGGGTTTTAAATAAAATCTTTATTCGAGATGGGCAAACAGTTGTTAAAAATCAACCTTTGTTTAAATTAGACACATCAAGGCAATCCGCACAGCTTGATACTCTAAATAAAAATATTGCAGCATCAAAAGCGGCAATTTATAGAATGAAGCTGCAAATTGAAAATGTTGATCAATTTTCTATGGGGTCTTTGCAGTTGCCTGATAGTGTGCCAATTAAGGATCAATATAAGATTTTGGAAACGGAGAGGTTGATTTTCAATTCTTGGCTCAATGCAAGATTAGAACGTGAAAATGTATTCTTGACTCAGATTTCAGCAATTGAAAGCCGCATGAATGATGCAAGCAGTCAGTTGAAAATCACTAAGCAGCAACACAAAATATTAAACCAACAAATACAAAAACGGCGTCCAGCTGTTCAAAAGGGAATTATCGCACGTACTGTATTGGAAGGCCTTGAACAACGATTATTAGATCAGGAAAGCCGTGCTTTGCAAATTCAATCAGCCATCAATAACGATCAATCAGAAATTATAGCGATTTCTAAGAATAGCAATGCACAAATTGCCCAAGAAAATGCTGTTTTGTCAGAAACGCAAAGAGCTGAAATTCAGCGCTTAGACATGATGATGTCTCAGAAAAAAGAAATTGAAAATGAAATTCGTCTTGCTATGCCTTTAGCGCCAATATCAGGGGTTGTTATGGGACTTGTTGAAAAACAAAGGAAAACAGCAATAGCTGGCAGTGAAGTTATCGCTCGTATTGTGCCTGAGGATGC
>WTKA01000100.1:3059-23122 GCA_011524605.1 Hyphomicrobiales bacterium
TATTTGAACCCTTTACAGATGCTTACAGAAAGACATTTGATGTGAGTGAGCTAGAAGGATAATTTTATCTGCTTTTATAGAAATGTGGATGTTTTTTAAAATCCTAAGCAGATTTATATTTAGTTGTGGATGTAAATGCTAATCCCCAGATTAAGCCGATTATTACATAATAAACGCGCCAATGATCCACATCAATGATCAACGCTTCTAATGTTAAGCCTAAATAAGCAATGACAAGGCTGATGCTTGCAATTTGCCATGGGGTGTTTCTTATCATGCCGTAAATACCAACGAATAAGGTGCTTACTGTTAATAGAAGGTGAGAAAGGCCGCCAAGCCAACCAAATGAGATGAACATTTTAAGCCATGTATTATGGGGATCTTCGCCATATATTGTGCCAAAATATATATGCCCTTTACCCCAAGGATCAGCTGCTATCATAGGGAACATGTCTGAATAACGATCAAAGCGGCCCCCTTCAGCTGTATCATAATCTTGTGGTTGCAAGCGCAGTAAAACCATTTCTCTTGTACTCTCAATGGACATAATCACAATAAAGCCGACGATAAGCAAGATGCTTGCAATACCTATTATAATGACAAGTCTGGTTTTAGAATGGGGATTATCTTTATTTGTAAAGGGGGCTAAGCAGCTAATCATAATTAAGCTTAGAAAAGAGATGCCCCATGCCGCTCTAGAAAAAGAAAGAAAAATACCCGCAAAAATAATTAGAAATAAAAAATAACGATATGCAAATTTAAAGATGCCATATCTTATCCATGCAGCCACACAGTAGATAATCGGCAATATCAAAAAAGTCGCAAATACATTCGGATCTTTAAAAGCGCCCTTTGCCCTGCCATATAATGTGAATTGATTATAACCTATTCCCATATAACCTAAAATACCTAATATGCTTGTCATGGCGGCAGCTATAATCATGGCAGGAATAATATATTTTTCGACCCAATGGGGTTTTTCATGGGCAACACTGGCAAAAAACATCATCGTCATTAAGATGAAAATTGTTATGAAATGATATCTAATCCAGTCTGTGCCAAGCTCTGGTGATACAACAAAAGTAATAATGCCAGCGCCAATTAACATAAAAGAGGAGAGGGTGAGCAGTGCATGCTTTGGATGTGGTGTATAACCACACATATAAGCAATCGGAATAATGATAGCACCTAATAACTCAAATAGAGATGGTTCAAAGGACACAAAGCCGCCTGAAGCTGCAAAAATCCAAATGGCAACAGCAAAAATTTTGTTTGCTGATACCATATTATTTTGATTTGCATAAGCTTGAGTATTTTGCAGCTTACTATGAGTTAATGGGCTGTCGATTTGATCATTCAATATGCATTTTTACCAGTGAGTAAGATGATAGGCGTCATGAGAACAATATAAGCATCTAAGAAAATTGAATAATTTTCAATATAATACATATCAAATTCTATTCTTTTTTCAATTTTATCCACTGTATCTGTTTCTCCGCGCCAGCCATTGATTTGTGCCCAGCCTGTGAGACCAGGTAATACCTTATGGCGTGCATAATAGCCATCAACAACATCTTGATACAGAGAATCATTTGCCTTTGCGCCTGTCGCATGGGGACGTGGACCAACAATGGACATAGAACCTAGTAATACATTGAACAGTTGCGGTAATTCATCAATGGATGTTCTTCTAATAAATTTCCCAACCTTAGTCACTCGAGGATCGTCTTTAGTTACGAGTTTATCGGCCTTTACATCACTCATGTCTGTATACATAGAGCGAAATTTATAAATATTAATCAGTTGATTATCGAAGCCGTAGCGGGGTTGTTTGAATAAAATCGGGCCTTTGCTTTCTAATTTCACAGCTAAAGCAGCTAGTAAAAGCACTGGAGAAAGCAAAATAATAGCAGTGAGGGCAACAGCTTTATCGAATATAGACTTCATAATTGCTTGGTTGTCACTTAAAGGCCTTGTAAACATATCTAAGCATGGGACTACGCCTATGTAAGAATAGGTTTTTCGTGCAAATTGTAGCGGGAAATTATGACCTGAGATACGAATATCGATGGGCATAATCCAAATATCTCTTAAAATCTCTAAAATTCGTTGATTTGCTGTTAAAGGCAAAGAAACTAAGACAAGATCAACGCTATAATCTCTTATAAAGTTTTGAAGTTGATCAAACTTTCCGATAATTGGATAGTTTTCAAGTTTTTCATCAATGCCTCTGTCAATACGGTCATCAAAAATACCACAAATATAAACACCTGCACGTTTGCTTTTTTCGATAAGTTCAACAATTTCTACGGCAGATTTACCTGCGCCCAAGATAACAATGCGTCTAACAAGCCGCCCTTCATCTAATAAACGGGAGACAATTGTTGCAAGATAAATACGCCAAGCACATAAGCTTGCTAATGAAATGAAAAACCATGTCATAAAAAAGACACGTGAAAATTCATTCCCTGTTTTGGTTAAAAAAGCAATGATGGCTGCCATTGAAAATATCATAACTGACATGCCGATGACGCGAGAAAATTGATGAATATGATTATTCATATTTTCTACTCTATAAGCATTAGCCATGTCATAGGCAATGATGCTGCCAATAGAAATGAGAGTAACTGCAATAATATCAGAAAGATAAACTGTGCCATAGGTTGGCATTAGCTCAATCCAGTATATGATTATTGCAGATGTAATTAAAATTATGAAATCAACACATCTAACTTTTGCGCGAAGTAAGGGACGAGATACTGGTGATTTGCTTAATTCTTCGGAAGGAGAAAAAGTATTCTCATTTTTATTATCAGCACTTTTAGGCTCTTTTTCTGAATGCATTGTAAATTCCAAAATAATTTATAAATATATTAATCGCATAACAAAAATGAGTAAAAAAAGATACAATTTCCCTATATAAAATAGAATAATCCTTATTCAGATAACCGCTCTATCATCGCCAGCATGTCTATTTTTGCAGCCTTAAAGTCTTGCTCATTCTTCGTTCGCATAACTAATTTGGTCGTAAACTTTCCCTCCCGATAAGTAGGATAGCTGCCAAATGAAACGGCGCTATATTTTTGAGCAATTTCCCCTAATGGTTTGGATAAATCACCTTCTTTAAGATTTGTATCGAAGCTTTCTTGTAAATAGTGCTTTCCTTTTGCAAGCTTTGGCAAAATATCTTCTAGCATTGCATGCATCACTTGGGGCACACCAGCCATCACAAAAACATTATCTAACTGAAAGCCTGGTGCAAAACTAATGGGATTATTGACGAGCGATGCCCCTTCAGGAATGCGAGCCATGCGTAACCGTGCCTCATTAAGGTCTTCGCGCTTATATTTATTAAGCATCATCTCTACAGCATCTTCTCGCACATCAATAGCAACATTAAACGCAGCTGCAACGCAATCAGCTGTTATATCATCATGGGTTGGGCCAATGCCTCCTGTTGTGAATAAATAATTATATTTTGCCTTTAATATTCGTATGGCATCAATAATTTCATCTGCTTCATCAGGAACAATACGGACTTCTTTTACATCAATTGCATTTTGTTCTAAATGTTCAGCAATATAGCCAATATTTTTATCTTTAATGCGGCCAGATAAGATTTCATCACCAATAACAAGTATGGCTGCCGTGACTGTTTCAATTGCTTTTTGCATATGACATACCCTTAAAAAGCTCTCTATAATATAGATTTGCGTATTATCGCATATATTATTTTGCTATATCTTCATGATTCTAACTTTGATTATATATATGTGTGATAAATGCAATTTTCTTCAAGCCTCATTCGTGCAAAACTTATCAAACGATATAAGCGTTTTCTAGCAGATGTTGAATTAGAAAATGGTGATATTATTACGGTTCATTGCGCTAATCCAGGTGCTATGCTTGGACTAAATAAACCGGGGTCCTTTATTTGGATATCTGATTCTAAAAATCCCAAGCGTAAATTGCAATATTCTTTAGAAATCATCGATATTGGAACACAAGAAAAACCACAGCTTGTTGGCATAAATACGCAGCATCCGAATAAAATTGCTGAGGAATCTATTTTATCAGGCCTTATTCCTGCTTTAACAGGATATCAAAATTTAAAAAGAGAAGTAAAATATGGTCAAAATAGCCGAATTGACATTTTACTTACCGATGAAAATAAAGCTGATTGCTATGTCGAAGTGAAAAATGTTCATCTCATTCGCCAAGAAGGTTTAGCTGAATTTCCAGATTGCGAAACGAAAAGAGGGGCAAAACATCTTGATGAATTATCAGACATGGTGGCGCAGGGAAAGCGTGCTGTTATGCTCTATGTTATTCAAGTTGAAGATGTTCAAAAATTTTCTATTGCAAATGATCTTGATCCAAACTATTCAAATAGCTTTATAAAAGCACGCGAATTAGGAGTGGAAGCTTATGCGATGGCTTGTAAGATAACGTCTCAATCAATTGAGTTCAGCCACTTGGTTGATGTGATTGAGAAATAATAAGCTATTGTGAACCATTCTAAGCCTAATAAACAACACCTGCTTTGACGGTCAAATCTACGGAGATAAAGTCATGGAAATGATACCAATCAATACTGAAGAGGGTTTTGAAGGTATGCGCAAAGCTGGGAAGCTAGCCGCAGAAGCTTTGGACATGATAGCCCCTTATGTTGTTGCAGGTGTTACGACACAAAAGCTTGATGATTTAGCTGTTGAATTTGCGAAAGATCATGGGGCAACACCAGCTCCACTATTTTACAAGGGTTTTCCTAAGTCCATATGTACCTCTATCAATCATGTTATTTGTCATGGTATTCCAGGCGATCGCAAACTGAAAGAGGGGGATATCATCAATGTTGATATCACTCTAATTGTTGATGGGTGGCATGGGGATACATCTCGCATGTTCCCAGTTGGTTCTATTTCAAGAAAGGCTGAACGTCTCTTAGATGTAACTTATGAATCGCTCATGCGCGGCATTGCTGTTTGTAAACCAGGTGCAACTACGGGTGACATAGGTCATGCGATACAAAGCTACGCAGAAGGCGAGCGTATGGGCGTTGTAAGAAGTTTTTCAGGTCATGGTTTGGGTAAAAAATTTCATTGCCCGCCTACAATTTTACATTATGGCAAGCCTGGTGAAGGCGAAGTGTTGAAACAAGGTATGTTTTTCACTATCGAGCCTATGATAAACCTAGGGCGTCCCGATGAAAAAGTCTTATCCGATGGTTGGACTGCTGTAACAAGAGATCGATCTCTTTCAGCACAATATGAACATAGTATTGGTATTACCGAAGATGGCTATGAAATTTTCACAAATTCTCCAAAAGGATTACACAAACCAACGGCAGCTTCGTAATTACTCTTGAATTTAGCTGGTATTTTGGAAAAAACTATTTAAAGTTTAATTTAAGCATACACATTTCTACTCATTTATGATAGATTCTTTTTACTGGGAATATTTTATAGACTGATAGATATGGCTTCCTCTCATTCTAATGAAAAAGGTCTTGCTGAAAGCGCGGCCAATTTTGAAGGATTTGATAATAAAGGACATCGGGAACGGTTGAAAAGCCGCTTTCAGGCAGACTCTGGTGCAAGTTTTAAAGATACTGAATTTCTAGAACTCGTGCTATTTCGCTCTATCCCTAGGCGGGATACTAAGCCTATTGCTAGAAGGCTTATTCATCGCTTTGGCAGTTTTTCAGAAGTCTTGTCAGCGCCAGAAAATCTTTTATTAGAGGTGAAAGGGGTGGGGCAGGCGGTTGTTCTTGATCTAAAACTGATCAAGGCAGCAGGTGAAAAATTAGCTCGTGGCGCTTTGCAAGAGCGAACAGTTCTTAATTCATGGACTGCTCTTTTAGAATATTGCCGAACAACTATGGGTTTAAATGAAATAGAACAATTTAGAGTATTATTTCTGGACAAAAAAAATAACTTATTGCGCGACGAAGTATTCCAAGAAGGAACAATAGATCATACACCAGTCTATCCTAGGGAGGTGATCAAACGTGCTTTAGAGCTTTCATCATCCGCACTTATCTTAGTTCATAACCATCCATCTGGCGACCCAACCCCTTCAACTGCAGATATAACAATGACAAAAGAGTTGGATAAAATTGCATCTTCAATGTCTATTAAAATTCACGATCATCTTATTATTAGCCGAGATAAACATGTGAGTTTAAAATCACTAAATATATTATAAGAATAGATTCTTTAAAATTAAAGAGCTATTCTGACAAAAGCATATAGACACCATCTTCTAAAACCATGAGTACGCTTTTCCCTTTATAGGATTGAAAAACAGCGAGACCACCTTTTAACGGGCTTGGTAAGTCAATATTTTTCAATGTTTTTGCAGGATCCACAAGGCTAATGATTTTTAATTTATTCCTTGATTGATTAGGAATAAGAATATCATCAATACCGTCAGAGTTATAATCTAGGATTGCGTGATTATTGAGTATTGGTGAACCAATTTCATGATTTGAAACATCCGCAATGGTGTGAACAAGCCGCTCTAACCCATCGCCATTATATTGCCAGCGTTCTAATATACCGCCAATGTGAGGCGTTCTAACAAGCGCAATTTCCTTTGTCCCATCTCCATTGAAATCAGAAAATCCAACCGGATTAAGCCATCTATTGCCTTTACCAATAGCCTCTGTTTCAGCCAATATTTTAATTTGATTATTCTCAATTGTGTAAATTCTAATACGAGCGCCAAGGTCATGGGTTGAAACAATCGTCATGACATCGAGCTGACCATCTTGGTTTAAATCGATAATTCTAGGGTGAATATCCTCAAAAACTTCGTTTTCATTTAAATCTTGATAATAGGTTTTGAAGTTAGAATGAATAGCAAGTCTACTACCTTCTTTTTTATCCCCAAGAACGCCATGTGCGTATCTTGTCGTTGGCTTTTCATACCATGCCATAGTAGATTGCAGGCTGCTTTTATTCTCATAAATATCCGGATAATTATATGGGAAATTCGTCTGAATGAGTGCGTTAAAAGATTCTCTATGCTCCCATGGTTCAACACAGATTTTCTGTTCGCAGGCTGTTATTCTCACTAAATAACCATTGTAAGAACCAATCACATTTTCGCCTATTGTGAATATATGCTTAAATGAAAAACCAATTTGTTTTTTCCAAATAAAATTATCTTTTGCAGACGCAGGCTTAAGGGTAAAAGATAATAATGATAATAGAAATATGCATTTCAATAAATTTAACATATATATTTTTTTAAATGCCATCTCAGTATTCCGTGTTTGGCTTATGTCATAAGCATCATTATTTGGCTCATGATTCATCCGCTATCTCATCATGTAAATCCAATAATGATGAAATATGGCATTAGTTAGCTATAATTTATAGCTTTGTTTTTTTCTTAGTTTAAATTTAAAATAAGGGCGAGAAAATTAATAAAGCCCTATTAATATAGTTAAAAAGTTACAACAAGTTTGATTTTCCTGTATTTACACATGTATATTCGCGATAAGTTTGCCTTGTGATGGAAAAATGTAAACTTACATAAGAAAAGAGGTTAAAAACTAATAATTATTGGTTTTATAAATATCTTTGCTGTGTCAGCATGAAAATAGGGGGTCGAATATTATCGTCAAACTTAATCCTTAAAAACATTCTTTAATTATCTTTATTTTCATAAGCTTGATAGTTTTCTTTAAATCAGAGAATATAGAATATTAATTGAAAGATATACCCTATCATGTCACAAATTTATAAACTTCGATTGCGCGATGAATAATATATTATTAGCTATAGGCATTACACTAATCATATGTTTTTTTGGTCTTTTAATAGTACCGAATTATATGGATTGGTCTGCTTATAAGCAGGACATAATTATAACTGCATCGGAAGATTATAATCTTGATTTAGAGATTAAAGGCGATATTGCTGTCCAATTACTGCCCAGCCCTGTTGTTAAAGCAAGATCTGTGAACTTGCACCACAACAATAACCGCCAAGTAAGTGCGCAGATAGCAGAAGTTGAAATAGAGCTGAAGCCATTTGATTTAATTTTAGGAGCTTTAGAACCGCAGTATATCAATCTATTCGGCCCCGTATTTCGTTTTCAAGGGGCTTTAGAGCAAAATGCCGAAGACTTATTCTCCATTATCACTAAGACTGAGTTAGAAGAAATAAATAAAAACTCTGCGATTGGTTTAAATATATCTGATGGGCGCATCGCATGGCAGGAAAAAGTTGGGCACCAGCCAAAACATATCTTTGATATTAATGCTAAGGGTGAATATTCCACTTTAAAAAGCAATCTAAGCTTAAATGGAACAGCTTCAATCACCTCTGGACCTGCTTCATATAATATTTCCCTATCACAATTACCGACCAATAGCGTAGAAATGCGATCATCCCTTGATCTCATAAATCAAAATATGCGCGTAACATATAAGGGGCTGGTATATAAACCTAAAACTGGGTTTGAAATTGAAGGGGAAATATTAGCTGAATATAAAAGCTCGCCTCAATTAAAGACTGAGCAGCAAGGAGAGCTTGTAAATTGGACAGCAGGAAGTGATATCAAAAAAAATGATCAGCAATATGTTTTTTCAAATCTAACAGTTAACTTCAAAGACGATGATTTTGTTCTAACGGGTCGAGGAGATTGGGATTTTGAGGGAGAAGGCAAGCTAACAACATTTCTGAACTTAGCGAAATATGAAGACATCTCCGAAAATAATGCACTCATACAGCAAGTCTTTGAAAAATTTTCCACTTCTGTTCATAATCCTATTTCACTATTCACTCACAATCAACAGCATACTCTTTTAGTAAATAATGCTCAATTTGGGAATATTTCCACCTCTGACCTCGTTTTAGATATTAAAGGGGAGGGGGATCAATTTTTTCTAGAAAAAATATCAGGTAAGCTCGCGCGTAGAGATCGATTTGAGATATATAAGAATAGTGAGCAGCAAAAAAGTGATGAAGACTTACAACTGAATTTTAATACAGATTCCTCAAATGCAAAAAGATTATTAAAATCGATCTTGCCAGCACATGTTCACGAAACAATGCTTTCTTCTATTGTTGTCAATCCAAAGCTTGATGCAAAAGGCTACCTCAAATTTAATAGAGAGGAAAAACGTTTTATCGGATCTGAATTTAAAATAAATAATGATTTTTCTTCGTCTGATATGATTGTTAAAATTGACCGTCAAAATGATCAAACTCATATTGAAATTGAGGGGGGCTCTATTGAGATTATTGATCGAAGTATTATCTCTACGATACCTCTTAATATCGCAACAATAGTCAATGATATTGATAGCGCTGGCAATGTTTCTGTTTCTTATCGCTCTCCTGTGAAATTTAAAGATTATGAATCCATATATAATGCAGAGGCTTTGTTTGCGACAACTCAAAATGCAGTCAAGAAAACAAGCTTCAAACTTTCTAATGCCTTAGGTTTTGAATTATTAACTCATTTTGACTTGCACAGTGAAGGAGACACTATAGATTATACGCTCCCAAAAGGAAAAATTGTAGCGAGCCATAAAGATGATATTAAACTAATCATGGGTTTTCTTCCTGAAAAATTAGAGAATGAAATCACTTATTGGCTTTCAAAACAGCTAAGGGCTAGAGTTGATAAAGATGCATTAGAGGTTGACTTTAATACAGTTAAAACCGAAGGAAATATAAGCTATATAAACTTTGACGGCTTTGTAAATCAATATCCAATTTCAGGGAGTATCCCACTTCCCTCAAGCGAGACAAGTAGTAATAAAAAGCTTGGAAATTGGGAGATTTCTACATTTGCAGAAAATCTATCGCAGCATTTAACTTCGGCAAATTCCATAAATTTTTTAAACTTAACATCACCTTCTGAAATAGAATTGAGAACTAATAATAAAGGTGAGATTGTTTTATCGGCTGTTTCTAAAGACTATATTTTGGAGATGGTGAAAATTGACAATGCTAAATATAAAGCTATTTTATATATCCCAAATTTGAAGCGATTATTTAAAATAAATGACTATCTACTCATTAATGATGGTGTTGAAAATAGTTTTGAAGCAGAAATAGCGTTTATACTTTCTATTGAAGATGAAGGATTCGTCTTTGAAGAGATTGTCGGCAAATTTTTTAATAAGCAGGTCGAAGGTGAAATGTTTTGGCCTCAAAATCCCAACCGCCCAATCTTGATAGATATTAATACACCTCAGATTATTGATATTAAGAAGCTTATTGAAACTGTTATGGGTATTGATATAATGGTGCTAAATAGTGATAAGGTCACCACGGCATTAAAGGCTCAAAAAGCTTTCCCCAAAGATATGTTAGTCAACATAACCTCTAATCAAGCATATTATCTAGAAAAAACGCTAGAAAATATATCTACTCAGTTAAAATTTACAGGCAGCAATAAAAGTATAAATATTAAAAAAACACCCTCTCAGAGTGAAGGCGATAGCTTGGATATTGAAGTAGCTGATCTTGATAATAGTGTAAACTTAATCGTCAAATATGATTTATCAGATGTGGCTACACTAGATCATTTTACTAAAAGCCTTGCAGTTTTTAATGGCCAGATTCTAATGCTAAATATAAATGCCAACCATTTTATTCAGCTGCAAAAATCTAACGATGTAAAAATCAAGCATGATGGACAATATCATGTTACCCTTGATGAATTGAAAATAAAGAATTTTTCATTTGCAGCAGTAGAAAAATTAGCAAAAATATTGATTGAGGATACACAAAAAAATGCTGATTCTCTCTTGTTATCAGATCAAGTTCTAACTGAGAAATTTGATCAGCTTGCTCAAAATGAGAATATTACTTTAGAGAATTTGCCACTCAAAGGATTGGTCAATAATGATAATATTAATTTTAAATCAGATGAATTAATTCTTGATAAGATAAAAACTACATTAGAAGTAGAGGGAAATGAAAAAGAAATCAGCGGTAAAATTTCATTCATTTTTCCTAGCTTAACAACACAAAGTAAACTTAGTGCTGCTTTAGATATTCACTTTAAGAAAATTGGTGATCAATATATGAAGCGCTATAATTTTGAGCCCTTTAGAAATTATATCTTAGCTAAACAAGTAGAACTTAAAATTGCTCAAATACCGCCTAAAAAAATATCTATAAAAAAGATAAAGATTCCAAATACAAAAAGGGCTCAAACTATTGTAAAAAAAATTCCTTTAAAGCCCGAGCAGTCTAAGAGTATACCAGCGAAGAAAGCGCAAGATAATTCTATGATTATTTTACGTAAAGCCTTAGAAGATGTTTATTAAATTTCTTATTTTCACGAGCTCTATTCAGACACTAAACAATGCTTCCTAAGCCATAGGGATCAAAGCTAGGATCTGTTATTAAAATTTGACTGTTTAGATCATAATATCCATCGTTAAATTGAATATACTCAACTTCTTTAAGCCAAGATAATATATCTCCATCTGCATCTTTTAGATAAATCCAGTCATAAAAAGACAGATTAAAGTCAGTTGAATTTTGATCTTGCATATTTAATATATCAAGGCCTTCACCGCCGATGATTTTGTCAAATCCTTCAGAGTGCAAAATGATATCATCACCATTGCCACCATAAATTACATCATCTCCAACGCCGCCGTGGAGTATATCATTGCCGTCTTCACCATAGAGACGGTCATTGCCTTCATCGCCATTGAGCGTGTCATTACCATCGTAGCCATATAGCAAATCATCCCCCAAGCCGCCATTGAGATTATCATTGCCCGAGCCTCCAGCAAGATAGTCATTGCCAATATCTCCATTTAAAATGTCATTTGCGTCATTACCATAAAGATAATCATCTCCTAAACCACCATATAGAATATCATTATCTTCTTCGCCAAGGATTGTGTCATCGCCATCATCGCCATAGATAATGTCTTCGCCCCAATCTCCTGTGATACGGTCATCATCATCGCCGCCATAGACAATATCATCACCATCACCAGCATAGATACGATCCTCACCAGCACCGCCTTCTATGATATCATTACCAATATCCCCTGCGAAATCATTATTTGTATCACCATAGATGATATCATCGCCGCCCATGCCTAATATATGGTCATCACCAATATCACCATGTATAAAGTCATCACCATCAAAAGCATAAATGACTTCATCTAAATGATTGCCTAAAATTATATCTTCAAAGACCGTTCCTTGTACTTCATTGTAACTATCTTGTTCTGTTTCCTCTTCATCAAGTATAGGGTCATTGGTTGTCACTGTTGAAGTTATATTGATTAAGCTATTTTGCTGTGCTTCGGAAAGTTCAAAATTACTCGGTTGAATAATGTCATCATTCAAATCAATGATTTCAGTATCAGGGCTTATGATCACATTAGAATAGCTAGTAATATTCGTTTCTATAGAAAATGCG
Organism: Hyphomicrobiales bacterium; assembly: GCA_011524605.1. Lineage (GTDB taxonomy): Bacteria > Pseudomonadota > Alphaproteobacteria > Rhizobiales > WTKA01 > WTKA01. The sequence continues at coordinate 15,480 of WTKA01000100.1, forward strand.
CCAAGCGTGGAAAATATATCTAAATTTGAATAAGAGCGATTAATAGCAAGGCTTGATATATTTAAATATGAAATTGACGATATCGCATCAATATATAAAGTAGAGATACTCTCTATATCGGATGGATAATAATGATAAGATCCAATATCATAGGTTTTGCTCCTATTATTATCGTCTGTTGCTAGCAAATTTTCTGAATTTTGCTCTACTCCAATAGAGCCTGTCATTATAAAATCATTGCTAGAGGTTATAAATTCATCACTTATGTTATTTGTAAAATTTTGTACTGTGATAAATTCTTCAGTGTCCACTCTGTTTGCAGGGTTAAATAGAAGTGTTTGCAGATTAGCTATGGAATAATCTGTAGTACATTTTAAATCAGCGTCTACACTTAAAAACTGCTGTAAATCTGAGAAATTCTGCGCGCCCAGAAGTAATAAAAGATCAATCATGGTCTCTTTACACAATACTTAGCTTCTGCAAAGAATAAAACTTTGCAAATAAAAAATTAGTGATTATTTATTGAAATAATAAGATGGAAAAACTATGTTTTCACAATTGAATTCAAGTAATACATTCTACATCCGCCTGTTATATTTTTACTTATTCTATATCTAAAAACTGACTTTTAAATAAAATTATACATTTAGTTTAGCTTAATTTAAAATGCTTTTGCGATTAATTTATTATTAAGGTTAACGGGCGTTAATCTCATGGTATTTATTGCTAGGCTTAAAGGCAGAATCCTAATAAATAAAAGATATGAATGAAAAGCGGATCAATTTACCAGAATATACAGTTACAGAACTTTCTGGTGCTGTAAAAAGAGCGATTGAAGATGGATTCTCCTACGTTAGGGTGAGGGGAGAGCTTGGTCGTGTATCAAAGCCTGCTTCTGGTCATGTATATTTAGATTTAAAAGATCAAAACTCTGTAATGGCAGCGGTGATATGGAAGGGTGTTGCGCAAAAACTATCTGTTGCGCCTGAGCAAGGCCTTGAAGTCATTGCTACTGGCCGTTTGACGACTTTTCCCGGGCAATCAAAATATCAAATTATCATAGAAAGCTTGGAGCCAGCAGGCGAGGGCGCGCTCATGGCTCTTTATGAAAAGCGTAAGAAACAACTCGCAGCTGAAGGACTATTTGACGAAAATAGGAAGAAGCCACTACCATTTTTACCCAAAGTCATTGGCGTTATAACATCTCCGTCCGGCGCAGTTATTAGAGATATTATCCATAGAATTACAGATCGCTATCCTGTGCGTGTCATTATTTGGCCTGTAAGGGTGCAAGGAAAAGAATCTGCAGAAGAAGTCGCTAGAGGCATTGCCGGGTTTAATAGTTTAGGTGCTGGTGACAATATACCTAGACCAGATGTTTTAATTGTTGCACGTGGTGGTGGTAGTTTAGAAGATTTATGGGGCTTTAATGAAGAAATTGTTGCGCGCACTGCATCGCAAAGTGATATTCCACTCATTTCAGCGGTCGGCCATGAAACTGACTGGACATTAATTGATTATGTTGCAGATTTAAGAGCGCCTACACCAACCGCAGCTGCAGAAGCTTCAGTACCTGTAAGACAAGATTTGATAACCCACTGCCAAACCTTGAAAACACGCCAAATGAATGCAGTTAATAGGGGATTATTAGAGCGCAGTACCAGCTTGAAAGCGGCAACGCGTGGGTTGCCCAAACTTGTGGATCTTTTATTACAGCCAAGGCAAAAGCTAGACCTTATTGTACAATCTATGAATAATGGTTTGAAGCAAAATTTAATGCATAAAAGTCATCAATTAGAACGCATTACAACTTATTTGCAACCACATATATTGAACCAGCAAATATATGTGAAAAAACAAGCTTCTCAAAATTTAAATCAGCGCTTCTCTAGCGCGCAAAAAAATTATTTATCCATAAAAAATAATGATTTGGCTCGCTTTACCTCTCGTTTCCAGGCGATAAATCCAATCAGTAATGTGAAAAATTTAAGCCAGCAAATTCAGCACTTAAACCATCGCCTTGCTCAGTCATTAAGCTCAAAAATCTCTCAAAAAAAACAAGGGTTACGTGCAACAAGTCGAATGCTTGAAAGTTTAAGCTATCGCTCTGTATTAAGTCGTGGCTATGCTGTCGTCAGAGGGGATAATAACCAGATTATCAGCAAAGCCGATGAATTGAATACTCATACAGAAGTTGAGATTGAATTTTCTGATGGACGTATATTAGTGGATAAGTCAATATCAATGAGTAAGGCAAATGCACAGCCTATATTGAAAGAAAAGCCCTTAAAAAAAGCAAAAAAGCCCAAAAAAGATGATGATCAAACCTCTCTTTTCTGATTTCATTTTGACTTTATTATAATATCTGATATCAAAAATGATAAGAATTAATAGGAAAAACAATGCTTGAAACATCACAAAAAGTTGTCTTAAATAAACTTGCTGTTTTAAAATATTATGATAGCGGTTTTCATGTATTATCTTCTGGTGATCATGTGATCTGCGCAGTTTCACGCAAGCAAATTCCAGTAGATGATTTGAAATATTGGAGTGAAAAATTCCAAGAAGCTTATGCCAGTTCTGAATTAGCTTTTCAAAAATTTTTGCAAAACACCGACTAAAAATAATAGTTAAGACCTTACTTTACGTCATTATTTTTCGTATAAAAAATGCTTGTTAATCGTTTGATTTTCTTCCAATATATGCATAATTAAAATAAAAATAAAAATATATGCGGAGGAAATGATGGGAGAATATTCATATATTCCAAAGTCTCAAGAATTAATTCCAAACAAAATATATAGTCAAGCAGATCAAATTGGTGATAAACCTGCTTATTGGGTGCTTAAGGATGGGGAATATCAATCAACAAATTGGACAACCTATGTTGAACAAATTGAACAAGTTGCAAAATCTCTTATTGCATTAAAGCTTGATGAGCAAGAAACGATTGGCATTTTAGGGTTTAATAGGCCTGAATGGACAATTACAGCCCATGCAGCGATGATCATGCGCGCCGTTCCTGTTGGAATATATACTACATGCTCCTCTGAAGATATTAGCTATGTCGTTGATCATGCCTCTATGTCCTTGGTGATGGTTGAAAATTTAGATCAATATCATCGCGTTAAAGCGATTAAAGGTGAAAATCCACAGCTTAAATATATTATATGCATGGAATCGATTGCCGTTGAAGATATCCCCGATGATCAAGATACTATGAGTTGGCAAGCTTTTTTAGCAGCAGGCTCTTCCGTTAATGTTGACGCAATTCACACAAAGCGTAAGAAAATTGATTTAGAAGATTTAGCCACGCTGATTTATACATCGGGCACGACAGGGCAGCCAAAAGGCGTAATGCTTTCTCACAGAGCAATTACATCCGCCGCTTGGACGTTGAATGAAATCGTTGATTTGACACCAGAAGATCGCTTTCTTTCATATTTGCCTTTATCTCATATTGTTGAGCAAGTTATTTCACTTTATGGTCCTGCATATGTTGGCTTTTCTATCTATTTTGCTCAATCCATGGATACAATTGCTGATAATATAAAGCAATCAAAGCCCACAATTTTCTTTGGCGTCCCTCGGATTTGGGAAAAATTCTATGAGGGTATCACTGTTAAATTAGGTGCTGCAACAGGCGTGAAAAAGATATTTGCTGATTTTGCACAACATACAGGTCGCGCTTATTATGCGGAGAAGATGGCTGGTAATGAACCTTCTAAAGCGCTAGAAATTAAATATAAAATTGCCCACAAACTTGTTTATTCTAAGCTTAAAACAGCATTAGGGCTTGATGAAGCGCGGGCTTTTTTCTCTGGTGCTGCCCCTTTATCAAGCCACATAATGGATTTTTTTACAGGGCTTGATCTACAAATTTGTGAAGCTTATGGCTTATCTGAAAATGCAGGGCCTGGCTCTTTTAACTTACCTGAGAGTTTTAAAATCGGAAGTGTTGGCAAGCCTGTGCCAGGGGTAGAAATCAAAATCGCTGAAGATGGTGAGATATTGCTCTTTGGACCAGTTGTTTTTAGCGGTTATTATAAAAACCCAACAGCAACTGAAGAGGCATTAAAGGAAGGATGGCTACATACGGGTGATTTAGGCTCTTATGATGATAAAGGCTTTTTATCGATAACGGGTAGGAAAAAAGATGTTATAATTACCGCTGGAGGTAAAAATATCGCTCCGAGGAAAATAGAAGAAAAAGTTGAAAAAATGCCTCTTGTTGAGCATTGCCTAGTCGTTGGTGATCGGCGTAAATTCATGTCCGCCCTGATAACAATAAATCAGGAGGCCTTAGGCGCTTGGGCAAAAGAGCGTAATAAATCTATGGAAGAAATTTATAAAGATACAGATTTTGTAACAACAATTGCAACTGGCATTAATGAAGTAAATGAAAAACTAGCGCGTGTTGAGCAAATTCGTGAATATCGATTATTAGACAATAATTTTTCTATTGATGAAGGCGATCTGACCCCAACATTGAAAGTCAAACGCCAAGCTATATTGCAAAAATATGACAGCCTTATAGAAGAAATCTATGCTTAGTTATATGTCAAATTTATCAAATAAAAGATATTGAAAACTTCTTAGGATTGATTAGGAAATTCAACAAATATTAAACTCGCAAAATGCTTTTTTTTGCGGGTTTTTTTCTATTTAGCTGCAAATATACTTGTTTTGCACAAATGTATAAAATCTTATTTTTGCAGCAGCTTCAAAATCAATTTCTTTTTTAGGTGTACAAGCATCTGATTATTATATGTTTTTTTAATAGCATATGAATTTAATTTATTGATTAACCATAATCTTACTTATTATATAAAAAATATATTAGAGTATAACTGAAATAGTATCATAACTTAATATTGAGATTTTAATTCTAACTACCAGTCAATGAGAATTATCATGAATGTCAATGGAACCACTAATACCGCTCCTACTCCTAGTGCCACCCCTTCTGCTGCTGCTAGCACATCAGGCTCAGGCTCAGGATCAGGTGGTGCTGCTCCGACTGGAGGGACAGCTGCACCAAGTACAGAGCGCCATTCTGGCCAAATGCCTGAATATAACGAATTAAGAGAAAGAAATTCTGCTAGCAAGGACGTGAAAAGTAATTTACCTTCTACATTTACAACCCAAGCTGATGCATTTAGAGATGCTGGAAGACAACTAGGAAAAGTAAAAGATGATATTTTAACTAAAAGCAATCCTTTGGCGGCTGCAAAACACACAGTGACTGGTGCTGTCAAAACAGCTGGGGCTTTAGCTGGTTTAGGTACGACCGCAGTGGGAGGTGCTATTAATTCGCTTAGAGTTGCTGAGCATGAAGCTTCACGGAAGGCAAATGAGCCAGATTTTCGCATGGGTAGGCCCTTAACAGGCTCTGCTACTGGTCAATTAGGTCGCGCCATGCAAGAGGCAACTAATAAAGCAGCCTCTTTTATGACACCTAGGCAAGCATTTCATGGAATCCCTGTTTCTCAAGATGCTGCAAATATTAAAGTATCTCTTCCACCTCAAGCAGCTGCTTTAAGTGGCAACCAAAACACAGGCGAACTTCCACTAACAAGGGATAATTTTTCGGGATTTAAAGATAGTGAATTACAACCAGCTGGCATACATGAGCGTGAGCATGGTCAGAATCTAAGAAATATGGGCTTCGGGTCTTCTATCGACATACTTGGTGCGTTAAATGGTCTAGCAATAGGCTCTGCCTCATTATCAACAGCGGCCAGTATAGCTAACCCCAATAATAAAGACTTTTCTCATAATGTTAGTGGAAACCCTGAACGACCTTTGCAACCGAATGAAGGGGGAAGTGTTTTAAGTCAAGCTGCAGTGTCTGGAGTTCTTGTTACTGGAGCCAACATAAGTACAGATGAAGCCAATGATTCTGCAAAAGCCCATGATGATGCCAGGGAAATTAAAAAGCAAAGAAAGGAGAACGACCAAACAGTATATCCATCTGAACGAAAATTTCAAGAAAGTGAAACAACGGCACAACCAACTAGAAAATTTGCAGCTGGTTTACAATCTGGTCTTGCACAGGAAAATACGCGGCGAGCATTTGAGAATGCAGCGGGAACAGGTACGAGCGTATTGTCTGAGGCTACAGCTACTGCTGGTTTTGGAGCTTTTTTGGATACTGCATTGATAACGAACAGTGCGAATGAACTTGATGCAGCCTTAAAATTACAGAATTCTCTCAAAAAAGCACAGGTAGAAGTTGCAACTACTCCATTAGAGAAAAGACCGATAGCAGAAAAAATGCAAGAGGCTGAGCCAGAAGCAGCAGGCGTAAAGTTTAAAAAACTTGATTTAGTCTCAAATTTATTCGATGAAAATATTGGGAAGCAAATTGACAGTATAGGAAAGACTAATCTACCAGCTGCTACTATAAATCATGCTACACGTATCACCGGTACAATTCCTACCATGTTGGCAGCTTCTGGTTCTACAGGCCCTGCAGGGGCTGCAATAGCTGGAACAGGCGTAGTGCTTAGAAGTATAGCTGGTGTTTTTGAGACTCTTTCTGGTAATAACGATAAAAAGCAATATGGTGGCAGCATGCAACCCATGTCAAAAGCGCCAGATGAATATAAACCAGCAGCTAATTTAGATGAAGCTGCAGACGCTTTAAACAAAGCCGTTGATAAAACAGAAAAAACTGTTGATAATTTAGCAACCCTTAAAGATCTAAGTGCAATGCAAAAGCATTTAAATAAAGCAGGTGATAATGATAATTTTTTCATGCGATCAGAAGACTTTATAGGTGGTAAGAGCAGCATTTCTCCCCTTGTGAGAGGACATAATGCAATGCATAGACAAGCTGATTTGATGAATAAATTCAATAATCAACCAAAATCAGAAGTGCAGGCAGGTGTATTTGAAGCTGCTATAAATACATATGCTAAAACCTTACCTGAAATGAGTAATAGTTCGAATCAGGAATATTCTACAGTTGATTTAATCACAAGAGCTCTGACTGATGTAGACGGCCCAATGAATGCGACCAAATTATCACGTATGTTAGACGGTGATAAAGCAGGAAAAGAAGCTAAAGAAAAAATGGAATATTCTCCAGAATTAAAACAGCGAGACCATGATCTAAAATCTTTACAAAATGAACGTGATATACACACAGCTAGTGATCTACTTCAAATGGATAAAATGCTCGATAAATATCGCAACGATGATAGATTTAAAGAAACTTTAGCAGAAACAAAAAAGGAAGCTCAGGAAACAGAAGCAAATAGAGGCATAAATCGTAACCGCGAGACCGTTGGTAAAGTATTAAAGGGAGCTGAAGAAACAAGGGAAAATAATATAATAAAAGCTGGTATTTTAGCCGAATATGACGCATTGACTAAGATGACTGAAAAAGATAAAACAGCTGAAAAAATATTCAACAGTGTAGACCATATCTTAACTAAAGGCACTGATAGGCAGCGTGGCGTTATGATGCAGCAAATGACGCCACAGATAATAAATAGTGCTAAATTTGATCAGAAAAATGCTTATCAAAGTAATTTACTAGAGTTTGGTTTTGCAATGAGAGATGCAAAACAGCAGTCTTCAGCAGCAGCTTCTGCACCAGCAGCTTCTGCAAAACCAGCTGGCTCTCGACTAGAAAC
>WTKA01000100.1:23222-67291 GCA_011524605.1 Hyphomicrobiales bacterium
CAGCAGCTTCTGCACCAGCAGCTTCTGCAAAACCAGCTGGCTCTCGACTAGAAACTATTCCTGAAGAAAAAAAGGAAGAAGCAAAATCTGAAACAAAGCCTGATACTATGGAGAGAGCTGAGCGACGAAAACCCACGGCCATAGATATTGCCGGTTTTGAAAAGGAATTGAATTTTACTAATTTGCCTGATTATAATGTGCCTGATTTTGATATTCCAGCCACTCCCCCAAGACCAGCCACTCCTGTATTGGCCACTCCTTTAAGAGAACGGATTTATGGCGAAAAGAAAGCTGAAGAGTTGACTAATCCAACGCCAGCGGAGCCTGCAGCAACAACTAGCCCAACGCCAGCAGAGCCTGCAGCAACAACTAATCCAACGCCATCTGGTCCAGTAGCAGGAGCGTCTATTGTTCCTCCAGATGAAGCGGTTAATACTGCAATACCGGAGTCACCAACACAAGCTAGTCGTCCTGCAACAAGTTCTAATCCTTTTGCAATGGGTAGTAGTTCATCTACAGCAATGGCTAGTCTTTATGGAAAACCTTCCTCTCCAACTGAAATAAGTCATTCTGGAAGTAATCCTTTTGGAAGTAATCCTTTTGTAAGAAATCCTGCAATAGGTGCAAGTGAGCCTAAAACAAGTAACCCTACAGCAAGTGAGTCTAAAACAAGCGAGCCTTCTGGACCTCGTGAAGCAAGGAAATTTTGGCAAAATCAGCCAGCTGAGCGAGCATTGAGGGAAAGTATGCGTAATATTAATCCACCAGGAGTGGCTGAAAGTAAGGAAGAAGCAAAAACTGAAACTAATCCTTCGAAAACAAGTTGAGGAAGTTATGAGCAACAAAAACCGATGTTTAGAGGAAAAAGCTGACTGATCCAAAAATAATCTTTTGTTTTCCTGATGATAAAGAGTTTGCAAATCTCTTAAATCAGATAGATATTTTTCTATATAATTAAAACAAACTATAAATAGCCGGGGCTTATGCCTCGGCTTTTTTTGAGAAAAAATAGAGTATATATTTTTTGGGAGGGGTATAATTAATATATAAACACTTCTTGTGCTTTTAATCTTTTTAAGTACAAAACTTCTTGATTTTTCAAATTAGAAAGTCTTAAATGCTGAACATTCTTATTTAGGAGTGTTTAAATGAAAAAAATGTTACTTGCCACAGCTGTGTCTTCAGCAATACTTGCTACATCTGCTTTTGCACATGACCATGGCTCAGTAAAAATTGGTCTTTTACTTGGATTCACAGGCCCTGCAGAATCTTTAGCGCCAGCAATGGCCGCTGGTGCAGAGCTTGCCTTTAAAGAAGCTACAGATAGCGGTAAATTTTTAGACGGCAAGGCTATTGAAGTTATTCGAGCAGATTCGACTTGTGTTGACGCCTCAGCAGCAACAGCAGCTGCAGAACGCCTAGCAACATCTGATAAAGTAGCTTCATTTGTTGGCGCGCTTTGTTCTGGTGCAACTGGTGCAATTCTTCAAGGTGTTGCGCGCACAAATGGTCTTATGATGATTTCTCCTTCTGCAACTTCACCTGCACTGACAACAGCAGAAGATGATGATCTTTTCTTCCGCGTATCTCCTTCTGATGCTCGTCAGGGTGAAATTATTGCTCAAATGCTCATTGAGCAAGACATTAAATCAGCAGCTTTGACATATACAAATAATGACTATGGTAAAGGTCTCGCTGATAGCATTCAAACAAGCTATGAAGGCCTAGGTGGTAAGATTACTCTTGCTGCTGCTCATGAAGATGGCAAAGGCGATTATAACGCAGAAGTTGGTGCTTTATCTTCTGCTGGTGGTGATATGCTAGTAGTCGTTGGTTATCTTGACCAAGGCGGAAAAGGTATCATCCAATCTTCTTTAGACACGGGAGCATTTGATCAATTCTTCTTACCTGATGCAATGATTGGTGAGAGCATTTTTGGTCATTTTGGTGCTGATATTGATGGTTCTATAGGCTCTATCCCGGGCACTGATAGTGACGGCGCTGCTACTTATTCAGAACTAGCAACAGCTGCAGGCTTTGAAGCAGGCCCATATTCGGGTGAATCTTATGATGCAGCAGCACTGACGCTACTTGCTATGCAAGCAGCTGGATCTTCTGCTTCTGCTGATGCAAAAGCAAAGGTTTTTGATGTTGCAAATGCACCAGGCGAAAAAATCTACCCAGGCGAACTTGCAAAAGGATTAGAAATTTTAGCAAGTGGTGGCGAAATTGACTATGTTGGAGCAACATCAGTTGAGCTAATTGGCCCTGGTGAAGCAGCTGGTTCATATCGTGAAATCGTTGTAGAAGGCGGCACAGACAAAACGGTTAAATTTCGTCAATAGTCTTTAAAATTTAGGTTAAGTTGCGGCTCGGTATCTCCGAGCCGCTTCATTTTTGGTATATGTTATGATTATTGTAGACGATCTACATCTTAATTTTGGTGGTATACGCGCTGTAGATGGAGCATCTCTAACCATAGAGCAAGGCTCAATTACAGGTCTTATTGGCCCTAACGGCGCTGGCAAAACAACTCTTTTTAATGTAATTGCAGGGCATTACAAGCCTACATCAGGACGCATAAAGTTAGACGGAGAAGACATTACAGGTCTCCCGCCCCATGAATTATTTTCCAAAGGGCTTTTGCGTACGTTCCAAATTGCCCATGAATTTTCAACCCTGACAGTTCGTGAAAATTTAATGATGGTTCCTGCTAATCAAGCTGGCGAGCGCTTGATTGATACTTGGTTGCGTCCTTCGAAAGTGCGTTTAGAAGAACAAGAAATTGCCCAAAAAGCAGATGAAGTTATTGAATTTCTTGGTATATCTCATGTCGCTAACGAATTGGCAGGCAATTTATCTGGCGGGCAAAAAAAGCTTATTGAGCTTGGGCGCACCATGATGGTAGATGCAAAAATTGTCTTTCTCGATGAAGTTGGTGCAGGCGTAAACCGCACATTACTCAATAAAATTGGTGATGCTATCTTACGCCTAAATGAAGAGCGCGGCTACACATTTTGTATGATTGAGCATGATATGGAATTTATTTCCCGCTTATGCAACCCTGTTATTTGCATGGCGGAAGGTCGGGTTTTAGCACAAGGCACAGCAGAAGAAGTCACCTCAAATGAACAAGTCATTGAAGCTTATTTAGGCACAGGCTTAAAAAATAAACCTACAAAAAATGCGTGAAAGTGAGCTGATTATATGAGCTTTCTCATTGGACAAAATATGACAGGCGGCTATGGGGGCGCAGACATTTTGCATGGCTGTACCATTGGCGTTGAAAAAGGTGAAATCGCAGTAATTGTTGGCCCCAATGGTGCGGGAAAATCAACTGCTATGAAAGCCGTATTTGGTATGCTTTCTATTCATAAAGGCGAAGTTCTTTTAGAGGGGGAGGATATTACCCATCTTTCTCCACAAGACAGGGTGAAAGCAGGAATGGGCTTTGTACCGCAAACTTCCAATATCTTTACCTCTATGAGTGTGGAAGAAAATTTGGAAATGGGTGCTTTTATTCGTAAAGATGATATCAGCGAAACCTTAAATCAAGTATTTGATCTTTTTCCTATTTTAAAGGAAAAGCGCCGACAACCTGCAGGTCAATTGTCAGGAGGGCAACGTCAGCAAGTTGCTGTTGGCAGAGCGTTGATGACACAGCCAAAAGTTTTAATGCTGGATGAGCCAACCGCTGGCGTCTCTCCCATTGTCATGGATGAATTATTTGATCGCATCATTGATGTTGCTAAATCAGGTATTGCTATTTTAATGGTAGAGCAAAATGCAAAGCAAGCACTCAATATTGCAGATAAAGGCTATGTATTAGTACAAGGCGCTAACCGATATACAGATACAGGCCAAGCCCTGTTAGAAGACCCTGATGTTCGTCGGGCGTTTTTAGGAGGATAAATAATGGATTTTCTCAACAGTATAACCTTACTTGGGAATTTTATCATTGTCCCAGGCCTTGTATATGGTAGCCAACTTGCTTTAGGCGCTTTGGGGGTTACCTTAATTTACGGCATTTTACGCTTTTCAAATTTTGCCCATGGAGAGACAATGGCTGTTGGCTCTATGGTCACTATTTTGGCTACTTGGGGACTGCAATCCTTAGGTGTTTCTATCAGCCCTTTGCCTACGGCTCTTTTAGCCTTACCCATTGGCATTATCGCTGCTATATTACTTTGTTTAACAACGGATAAAATTGTCTACCGTTTTTACAGACGCCAAAGAGCTGCTCCGGTTACTCTTTTAATTGCTTCACTTGGTGTTATGTTTTTTTACAGCGGTCTAACGCGCTTTGTTGTGGGGCCAGGGGATATAAATTTCTTTGATGGCACGCGCTTTATCATCCGTGCACGTGAATTTAAACAAATGACAGGGCTTGATGAAGGTTTAGCAATTAAAACTACTCACGGCATTACAATCATCATTACCCTAATCATTGTTGCAGCGCTCTTTTATTTCTTAAATCGTACTAAAACAGGTAAATCTATGCGCGCCTATTCTGATAATCGCGACCTAGCTTTACTTTCAGGCATAAATCCTGATCGCGTTGTACTTATCGTATGGATTATAACGGCCATTTTAGCCACCATTGCAGGTACTTTGTATGGGTTAGATAAAAGCTTTAAGCCATTTACATTTTTACAATTGCTGCTCCCTATTTTTGCTGCCGCTATTGTTGGCGGAATTGGCAATCCTCTAGGCGCTATTACAGGGGGCTTTGTGATTGCTTTTTCTGAAATTAGCATCACCTATGCTTATCGGAAATTTTTAACTTATAATCTGCCAGAAAGCTGGGAGCCTGATGGGCTAGTGCAGCTTTTATCAACTGATTATAAATTTGCAGTTTCTTTTGTTATTTTAGTCGTTGTCTTACTCGTGCGGCCAACGGGCATATTTAGAGGACAGTCCGTATGAGTGATACAAGATCCATTGTTTCAAATGAAAACAAAAACTCAAGATTTACACGCGGCCTTTTCATGTTTTCGCTCTTAGCACTCATGTTTTGTGCTGTTGCCTATTTCCAAAGTTTATCCTTAGCGCTTACTATTTTAAATCTTTGCTTGATTTCAGCAATCATGTCTTTAGGGCTCAATATTCAATGGGGCTATGCTGGCTTATTAAATGTTGGCGTTATGGGCTTTGCGGCCTTGGGCGGGGTTGCTGCAGTCCTTATTTCCATGCCTCCTGTAGAAGAGGCTTGGGCTGTTGGCGGTTCGGGGCTCGGCCAAACGGTAATTGCTCTTATTATCACCATTGTTTTAGCGCTTTTAGCCTATTATAAGCTCAAATCCCCCTTTAGAGCGCCATTACTTTTTGCAATCATCATTGTGGGCTATTTCATTATTCGCTCCTTTTTTGATCCTGCAACAGGCGCTATTGAAAAGGTGAACCCAGCCTCTAGTGGCTATCTAGGTGGCTTAGGCTTGCCTATTACGCTTTCGTGGATTATTGGCGGCCTTTTTGCTGCAGGTGCCGCTTGGCTCGTGGGTAAAATCTCCCTAGGCCTCAGATCTGATTATTTAGCCATTGCGACATTAGGCATCTCAGAAATTATCATTGCCGTTTTAAAAAACGAGGATTGGCTTACGCGGGGTGTGAAAAATGTAACGGCGCTACCTCGTCCAGTACCTTATGAGGTAGATATCCAGCAATCTGCAGACTATATTGCCTTGGCAAATGATTGGGGCATTTCTATCATTGAACTTTCTTCTGTAATTGTGAAGTTAAGCTATGCAGGACTATTTGCTATTATTTTACTTTGCTTAATCTGGCTAACCGAAAAAGCACTTCATTCTCCATGGGGGCGTATGATGCGCGCTATCCGAGATAATGAAACCGCAGCTGAAGCAATGGGTAAAAATGTTAAAGGTCGACATTTACAAGTCTTTGTTTTGGGCTCTGCCATCATTGGTATTGCAGGGGCAATGCTGGTGACTTTAGATGGGCAATTCACGCCCTCATCTTATACGCCACTTCGCTTTACTTTTCTTATATGGGTAATGGTTATTGTTGGTGGTTCGGGCAATAATTGGGGCTCTATCTTGGGCGGCTTTATCATTTGGTTTTTCTGGATTGAAGCAGAGCCTATGGGACTGTGGCTGCTTGACTTTTTAACATCAGGATTAGCTGAAAATAGTCCGTTAAGGCTACATTTACTTGAAAGTGCAGCTCATATGCGCTTGATGACTATGGGGCTTATTTTACTACTCGTACTTCGCTTTTCACCTAGAGGGTTGCTTCCTGAAAAGTAATTTTTTAGAGCGAGTAAATAGTTTAATAGTTATTGCTAATTGTGAGCAGTTAATCCCGTCAATAACTTGCTATTATTGACGGGGACAGAGTGCAATAGCAGCTTGAAATTATAGAGCTTTCAGATTAAAACTGTTACTATTAAAAACTATTCAGGCTTTATTTAATGAATGCATCATCTTTTTTATCCCATTTTTTAGCAAGGCAAGTCTTGAAATTAGAAAAGGGAAGTGAAAAAGATTTATTAAATCAGACAGTCGCTAGTATTGAAATAGATAGTCGGAAATGCGTGGAGAATAGTATTTTTTGCGCTCTAAATGGAACCCAAGTTAAGGGTATTGATTTTGCTGATAAAGCTTTGGAAAAAGGCGCTAAGATTATTATCTGTCATAATAGCGATGTTGATTTAGCGGCAAATTTTCCGATCATTTTATTAGCGGATAATATCCCCAAAATTGCAGGCCTATTAGCGGCTCATTTTTTCTCGCCAGCACCAGATCACATAGTTGCAGTAACGGGCACAAATGGCAAAACATCTGTTGCTTCATTTTTTGCAGAAATAATGAGGTTGTGTGATAAAAAGTCAGGTCAGCTGGGTACAATGGGGCTTATTGCGGAAGGCTTTGAAGGGCAAGACACTTTAACAAGTCCTGACAGCATCACTTTGCATAAACTATTAAACCAGCTAAAAAACAAAAATATTGAATATGTTGCGCTTGAAGCTTCTAGCCATGGGTTAGACCAACAAAGATTAGCGGGTGCTAAGCTTAGTGCTGTAGGATATACCAACTTAACGCAAGATCATTTAGACTATCACAAAACATTAGATAATTATTTTGAAGCAAAGGCTAGGCTTTTTTCAGAATATGCATCTGAAAACACCACTTGTGTTGTTAATATGAAAGATGAATGGTCTGATAAGATATCGACTATGCTATTGAATGAAAAAAGAAAAATCATTCATATTGGTGATAATGAAAATTATGAGTTTCAAATATTAAGTCGTGAAGTTGGAGTATTTTGCCAACATCTAACATTAAGAATATTTGAAAAACAGTATAAAGTAAAATTGCCTTTGATTGGTGCTTTTCAGGTTGAAAATGCGCTTGTTGCTTTAGGTCTTGCTATTGGTGCTGGATTACCTGTTGATAATGCAGTTGATGCCCTTAATCATATTAAAGGGGCAAAGGGGAGACTGGAATTTATCGATGTTACAAGCAACGGCGCTGCCATTGTTATTGATTATGCACATACACACGATGCTTTGACAAAAGCATTGCAAAGCTTAAGGGAAATCACTGAAAATAAGCTTCATGTGGTATTTGGAGCAGGGGGCGATCGTGACAATACGAAGCGTTCTTTGATGGGAGAGGCAGCGGCTGAAGGCGCTGATAAAATTTGGGTGACTGATGATAATCCGAGGACCGAAGATGCAAGTGAAATCCGAAAAATGATTATGCAAGGCATCTCATCGAGCGCAATTGAAATAGCTGACCGATCCATTGCGATTGAAAAAGCATTAAGTACAGCGCAAAAAGGAGATGTTGTACTGATTGCTGGTAAAGGTCACGAAGAATATCAAGAGATTGGAACAATCCGTCATGCCTATTCAGACCATAATGTGGTGCAGACAATTTTAAGTAATCAATAAAGGAAGAGCATTAAAATGCCACTTTGGACCGCTCAAGAGATGGCTGAGGCCATGAACGCAGAGATGACAAATTGTCAAAATATTGAAATTGACGATATTTCAATAGATAGCCGAACTTTAACAAAAGGCGCCGCTTATTTTGCCATACAAGGTGTTTCTCAAGATGGGCATTTATATGTTGATAATGCTTTTGAACATGGCGCACATATAGCAGTGATAGCAAAAGAAAAAATAGAAGAGTTTGCTGGCAAAAATCATCCGTTATTGATTGTGGATGATGTGCTTTTTGCCTTAGAACAGCTTGGTCGTGCTGCCAGAGAGCGGTGCAGTGGCAAAATCATTGCGATAACTGGCAGCGCAGGCAAAACAAGTACGAAAGAAATGATGCGCGCTGTTTATGCTAATATCGGTAAAACCCATGCCTCACTTGCCTCTTTAAATAATCATTGGGGAGTGCCGCTAACCCTTGCTCGTATGCCCCGCGATACTGAATTTGGTATTTTTGAAATCGGAATGAACCATAAAAATGAAATTACGCCTCTTGTTGCTATGGTGCGCCCACATATTGCTTGCGTAACAACGGTTGGCGCAGCTCATGCAGGCCATTTTACTTCAGTTGAAGAAATTGCAGAAGCAAAGGCTGAGATTTTTTCAGGCCTTGAAGATGAAGGCATTGCTCTTTTACCGATCGAGAATGATTATTACTCTATTTTACAGCAATATGCGGGGCAGGACGCGCATAAATGCCTTAGTTTCGGAGCGCAAAAAGGGGATATAACCTTTACTAAAGAAGAAATAGATGGGGGTAGGGCGCATCTAAGCTTTTCTTACAAACAAGCAAACTATCCGATTAACTTAAAAACAAGCGGTCAGCACATGTTTTCCAATGCAGCTTGTGTTTTTGCATCGCTTGTTGCATCTGGAAATATCTCAGAAAAAGGGCTTAAAGGTTTTGGTAATTTTGACCCAGGGCAGGGGAGGGGGGCTTTAGATATTATAACCCTATCCCCAGAAGTTAAAATCACATTATTGGATGAAAGCTATAACGCAAACCCTATTTCAATGGCTGCAACACTCCTCTCCTTAAGCGAGATCAAAAAAGATGAGGAAGCAAGGCATGTTGCGATATTAGGGGATATGCTAGAGCTTGGAGAGCAGTCTCAATCCTACCATGAACAGCTTGCAGAACAAATTTTAGATTTAAAAATCAACCCAGTTTTTCTTGTCGGCCCTGAAATGCAGGCATTATATGAAAAGCTTAAACCTCATATAGATGTGCATTGGACACAATTATCTGGAGATATTATCCCGCATATTCTAAAAAAATTACATAATAATGATTGTGTTTTGGTCAAAGGCTCTCTTGGCATTCGAATGAAAACTGTTATAGATGCTTTAAAAGAAAATCAATGATATCAAAAATACATAAATCTTAGGAACATAATCAATGCTTTATCATTTGCACCAATTTGCAGATAGCTTTAGTTTTCTAAATCTATTTCAATATATAACATTCCGCACGGGCGGTGCAATTATGACATCTATGATTTTTGTATTCATATTTGGTCCAACAATTATTAAAAAACTGCGCGTTAAGCAGGGTAAGGGGCAACCTATTCGTGAAGATGGCCCTCAAAGCCATTTGCTAACGAAAAAAGGCACGCCCACTATGGGAGGATTGATGATTTTAGGGAGCTGGATTTTTGCCACGCTTTTATGGTCTGATCTTTCCAATCCCTTTGTTTGGAGTGTTTTAATTGTCACAATATTGTTTGGTGTCATTGGCTTTTTGGATGATTATGCCAAAGTATCAAAATCATCAACTGCGGGCGTCTCTGGTAGAGCGCGATTAGCGGGTGAGGTTGCAATTGCTTTCATTGCCGTTATTGCAATGTCCCGCGTAACAGACCCTGCTTTTGCAACAAGCCTGACTTTCCCCTTCTTAAAAGATGTTGTTTTTGACATGGGCTGGTTTTTCATTCCATTTGGCGCTATTGTTATTGTAGGGTCTGCAAATGCGGTCAATTTAACTGATGGTCTTGATGGCCTTGCGATTGTACCTGTCATGATTGCTGCTATGAGTTTTGGTTTCATTGCCTATCTGTCAGGCCGCGTTGATTTTTCAACCTATCTTCAGATCAATTATGTACCCGGGACAGGGGAACTTGCGGTTCTTTGTGGTGCTATGCTTGGGGCAGGCCTTGGGTTTTTATGGTATAATGCGCCACCTGCATCTATTTTTATGGGCGATACGGGTTCTTTAGCTCTTGGCGGCATGCTTGGTGCTATTGCTGTTGCAACCAAGCATGAGATTGTTCTTGCCATCATTGGCGGATTATTTGTATTAGAGGCTGTTTCCGTTATTGTTCAGGTCATTTCGTTTAAAACGACAGGCAAGCGCGTATTTAAAATGGCGCCTATTCACCATCATTTTGAACAGCTCGGATGGTCTGAATCTCAGGTTGTTGTGCGCTTTTGGATTATATCCGTTATTTTGGCGCTTATTGGCCTTGCAACATTAAAGCTGAGATAAAATGCTCAAACTCACTGCGTTTAAAAATAAAAAGCTTGCCGTTATTGGCTTGGGAAAAAGCGGTATTGCGACTTGCTTATCTTTGAAAGCGGGTGGCGCTGAAGTTTATGCTTATGATGATAATGAGCAAAGTAGAGAAAAGGCGAGGCAATCAGGCGTTGAAATTGAAAAATTAGAGAGCCTAGACTTTGACATTTTTGATGGCCTCATCTTATCACCTGGCATTCCGCTTACTCATCCGACACCCCATTGGAGCGTTGAAAAGGCAAATGATGCGGGCGTGCCTATTTTAGGCGATGTTGATTTGTTTTTTCAACAAAAGCTACTATCAGCACCAAAAGCAAAAACAATTTGTGTTACTGGAACTAATGGAAAATCGACAACAACAACACTCATCACCCACATTTTAAATGAAGGTGGAAAAGAAGCACTCAGCGTAGGTAATATTGGAACGCCTATTCTAAGCCTTGAAACTATTGATGAAAATATCATTTATGTCATTGAATGCTCTTCTTATCAAATTGATCTAGCGCCTAATCTAGCTCCTGATATTGCTATCATGCAAAATATTACCGCCGACCATTTAGATCGCCACGGCAATATTGAAAACTATGCTGATGTAAAGACGAAATTGCTTGTTGCAGCGCTCAATAATAAGGGTAAAGCGTTGATTAGTCTGGATGATGACTATTGCAAAAAAAGAGCCGAGCAATTAAATGCCACAGCTGATGATGGGCTTGTGACAATTTCCTTAGATAAAGATGAAGCGGATCTCACGCTTTTAAAAGAAAAACTTATCAATAATAACGGCTTTATATTGGACAATATAACCTCATATGAAAAGCTTCAAGGTAAACATAATTATCAAAATATTGCCTTTGCTTCCTATGCTTGCCATCTACTTGGCATAAAAAAAGACCAGCTAAATCAGTCGCTCCATAGTTTTGGCGGCCTAGCACATAGAATGGAAATTGTTGGTAAAGCTGACTCTATTCTGTTTGTAAATGATTCTAAAGCAACGAATACAGATGCAGCAGAAAAGTCTTTATCTACCTTCGAAAATATATTTTGGATCATAGGCGGGCAAGCAAAAATAGGGGGTATTGAAGTATTATCGCCCTTATTTTCCCGTGTGAAAAAAGCTTTTGTTATTGGAACTAGCCCTGAAGATTTTACACAAAGTTTAGAAGGTAAGCTAGATTTTGAAATTTGTATCCATCTTGAAAAGGCCGTAAATCAAGCCATTTCAGCTGCTAAGATCACAAATGCAAAGTCAGTGATTTTATTAGCGCCTGCCGCTGCATCATGGGATCAATATGAAAGCTTTGAGGCTAGGGGCGAGCATTTCAAGCAAATTATAAAGCAGAATATAAAGTTTGATGTCCATTAATTAAGGATATGAATAAAATTTTAATCATAAATGCGTATATCCTAATTATTATAGCTTTATTAAGCGATTATAGGACATGCAACGATGCTTGAAAGAAATTCCTCTGGCGCTTTAGCCAAATGGTGGTGGACAACGGATCGTAATCTATTTGCAGCAATCTTAATATTGCTAGCAACAGGGTTTATCATGTCCGTTGCAACATCCCCTGTGACTGTTGAAGGGGATGCGGATATTTATCATTTCGCAAAAAGGCAAGGCATTGCTTTAATCCCCACAATTTTAATTATCATAGGCATTTCCCTTTTCTCAATAAAACAGTTGCCAAGATTAGGTCTGGTTATATGGATTGGCGCGCTTATCCTTTGCTTCTTTGTTGGTTTCGCAGGTCAAGAATTAAATGGTGCGCGAAGATGGCTTCGTATTGCAGGCTTTTCTCTGCAGCCCTCAGAGTTTTTAAAGCCTGGCTTTGTAATTTTAACAGCTTGGTTTTTCTCGCAAATTATCGCAAAACCAAAAATGCCGTCACGAACAATATTAGGGATTATCCTAATCGCTTCTGTTGCCAGCTTGATGGTGCAACCTGATTTTGGCCAATCAATGCTAATTATTATGACATTTTTTGTCATTTTCTTTGTAACAGGTATGGCTAGAATTTTATATGCCGTCGGTTTTTTTGGATTCATTGCGTCCATTGTCTTTGCCGTAACTTTATTTCCCCATGTGGCACAGCGCTTTATCGGCTTTTTAGATCCGACAAGTCCAAGAAATTTCCAGGCGCAAAAATCTCTCAGCGCTTTTAAAAATGGCGGGTGGTTCGGCAAAGGGCCGGGGGAAGGTGCTGTAAAACAGCAATTACCAGATGCTTATTCAGATTTTATTTTTGCCGTACTTGGTGAAGAATTTGGTATTTTAGCATGTTTAGCCCTTTTAGCAGTCATTATATTCATAGTATTTAGAGGGCTTGTCGCTGCTTTGAAAACAGATGATCTTTTTCAAAGGTTAGCCATTACAGGGCTGGTTACTATTTTTGGTTTTCAATCTTTAATCAATTTATCGGTTAGTTTAAGGCTCATCCCAACAACAGGCATGACGCTCCCCTTTGTTAGCTATGGATTGTCCTCACAATTAGCGATAGCCTTCACAGTTGGTCTAATCTTAGCTCTGACAAGAAAAAGACCAAGGGTTGCAAGCATCAAACCGATTAGCGAACGGACATAGAAAATAATGACAAATAATAATTATGATAAAATTGTTGCATTATGTGCAGGGGGGACTGGCGGGCATTTATTTCCAGCGCTTGCATTAGCTAAAATATTGCAAGAAAGAGGCTATAGAACCGTGTTAATTTCAGATAGCCGTGCTTCTAGTTTGGTTGACACGTCTGATAACATTGAATTATTTGTTGTAAACAGCGCAACTCCTTATCAATCTGGCATCAAAGCAAAAATATTCTCAGTTTTCGCCCTTATTAAAGGCGTCTTTCAAGCGCGAAAGCTTTTAAAGAAGCTTAAGCCAAAATCTGTCATTGGCTTTGGAGGATATCCCACTGTCCCACCACTGCTTGCAGCGAAAAGTCTTTCTGTGCCAATTCTTATTCACGATCAAAATGCTGTTATGGGCAGGGCAAACAGGCTACTATCCAATTTCGCAGCATCGATTGCGACAAGCTATGATGCTGTGAAAGCCATTCATCAAAAACATTTCTATAAATGCGTGAAAACTGGCAATCCCTTACGAGAAAATGTTATTAAAGCAGCAGATATTAAGTTTCCTACTCTGGAAGACAATAACCCTATAAACATTTTAATATTTGGTGGTAGTCAAGGCGCGCGTGTTTTAAGTGATGTTACGCCCCAAGTTATTTGTGATCTACCAAGCTATCTAAAAAAACATGTGAAAATTATTCAGCAAGCAAGACCTGAAGATTTGGATCGGGTGAAAGATTATTATGCGCGCAATGAAATTGAGGCAGAAATTGATATATTTTTCAAAGATTTGCCAGAAAAAATTGCGCAATCTCACCTGATTATCAGCCGATCTGGTGCGATGACAGTTGCAGAAATTTGCGCGATTGGACGCCCTTCTATCCTTGTGCCTTTACCTAGCTCCTTGGATGGGGATCAATCTGAAAATGCAATTGCCTTGAAAAAGACGGGGGGCGCGTGGATTATCCGTCAAAATGATTTCACAAAAGAAAAGGTGTCAGGCTTGCTGATTAGGCTTTTGACTGATAGAGAATTGCTAGTGAATGCAAGTAGTAAGGCAAAATCTTTCGCTATCTTAAATGCAACTGAAAAGCTTGCAGATTTAGTGGAAGAGCATAGCCAATAATTAATTTAAGGAATTTTTTGAATGCGTAAACCTTCTGATCTTGGTCCAATTCATTTTGTTGGTATTGGCGGCATTGGTATGAGCGGTATAGCAGAAGTTATGGTCAATCTTGGCTATCAAGTTCAGGGCAGTGATATGTCTGAAAGTGCGAATGTGCTTCGACTGCGTGAAAAAAATGTAGAAATTCACATTGGTCATAAGGGTGAAAATCTTAAAGACAGCACTGTAATTGTGGTATCTTCTGCGATTAAGGCAGATAACCCAGAGATGGTTGAGGCGCGCGCACGCTCTATTCCCGTTGTTCGCCGTGCAGAAATGCTTGCAGAGCTCATGCGATTTAAATCCTGTGTTGCAGTGGGTGGTACGCATGGTAAAACCACAACAACATCTTTAATAGCTACCTTGCTTGATAGTGGTAAGCTTGATCCTACAGTCATTAATGGCGGCATTATTAATGCTTATGGCACAAATGCTCGCATGGGTACAGGGGAGTGGATGGTTGTTGAAGCAGATGAGTCAGATGGTACATTTATAAAATTGCCAGCTGAAATTGCAATTGTGACCAATATAGATCCAGAACATCTTGACCATTATGGTAGCTTTGATGCTTTACGTGAAGCCTTTAGAAGCTTTATGCAAAATGTGCCTTTCTATGGTTTTTCTGTGGCCTGTACAGATAGCCCTGAAGTCCAAGCTCTTATGAGCGGCATTACAGATAGACGCATCATCACGTATGGAGAAAATAGGCAAGCAGATGTGCGTATGGTCGATTATGAGCCTATTATGGGTGGATCGAGATTTGATGTACTATTACGTGATCGGATTACTGGACAAGAGATAGCCGTAACAGACGTTATTCTTCCTATGCCAGGGCGGCATAATGCTCTCAATGCTGTCGCTGCAATTACAGTAGCGACAAGACTAGGGCTTGATGCAGAATCCATTCGCCAAGGACTTGCAAAATTTGGCGGTGTTAAACGTCGTTTCACCTATACAGGCCAATGGAATGACATTTCAATTTATGATGATTACGGTCACCATCCTGTGGAAATTTCAGCGGTGCTAAATGCAGCAAGAGATAGCGCTAAAGGTAAAGTGATTGCCATTGTTCAACCACACCGCTATTCAAGATTAAAAGATTTATTTGAAGATTTCAGCACTTGTTTTAATGATGCGGATATTGTTGCCATAATGCCTGTTTACGCTGCAGGGGAACAAGCGCTGGAAGGCTATAACCATGAAACGCTTGTTGATGGAATTCGTGCTGCGGGCCACAGGGATGTGCAGTTTTTAAATGCTGAAACCGAATTGGTTGACTTTGTAAAAACAAAAGCGGCACCTAATGATATTGTTATTTGCCTTGGTGCAGGGACTATTACCCATTGGGCAAATAGCTTGCCAGAAGATTTGGGTGGTGAGAAAGCATAAATGTTTGACGATATTAGCCATGATTTAACACAAAAAATGCCTGAATTGCGGGGAAGATTATTATCTAATGCGCCGCTGGCACCTTATTCATGGCTGAGGGTAGGGGGGAGTGCTCAAGCTTTATTCACCCCTAAAGATGAAGAAGATTTAGGCTATTTTTTAGAAAATTGCCCTTCCGACATTAATATTACAACAATGGGTGTAGGCTCAAATTTAATCATAAGAGATGGTGGCATTGAAGGCGTTGTCATTCGTTTAGGCCCTGCTTTTGGTCAAATTGAAATTTTAGATGATTATTGCGTTAGGGCAGGGGCAGCAACATTAGATAAGCGTGTGGCTGTAACAGCTGGAAAATCATCAATTGACGGATTTGCTTTTCTTTCAGGGGTGCCGGGCGCTATCGGTGGTGCATTGCGGATGAATGCAGGTGCGCATGGCGGCGAGGTCAAAGATATTTTACACAGTGCCATTGCTTATGACCGACAAGGCAAGCGGCATATGCTCAATAATGAAGATTTTAATTTTTCCTATCGTCATACGGCCTTGCCTGGTGATTATATTTTTACCAGTGCAATTTTTCAAGGCTATAAAGGTGATAGCCAAGAGATCCAAAATCATATTGATGAGATTGAGCGCATTCGTATTGAAACACAGCCTATTAAAAGCCGAACAGCTGGGAGCACCTTTAAAAATCCTAAGCCCCATAGCAGTTGGAAGCTAATCGATGAAGCTGGCGGTCGTGGTTTAAATATAGGTGATGCGCAAATGTCTGAAATGCATTGCAATTTTTTACTCAATAACGGAGATGCTAGTGCCTTTGAGCTAGAAAGCTTAGGTGAACTTATCCGAAAGCGTGTTTTTGAAAATTCAGGTATTTTACTCGAATGGGAAGTTAAACGTATTGGTAATTTTGCCCCTGATAAATCTGTAAAAACTTTTGCGCCAACAACAGCAGCCTCATAAAAAAGAGAAAAACCATGACTTTTAACCCAAAACATATTGCAGTATTAATGGGCGGCTGGGCATCGGAGCGCCCTGTTTCATTAAAATCAGGGGAAGCCTGTGCGAATGCATTAAGAGAACTTGGGTATAAAGTCACTGAAATTGATGTAACCCCTGATATTTCAGAGCAGCTAATGGCAATAAAGCCAGATGCTATATTTAACGCGCTACACGGTCAATTTGGTGAAGATGGGTGTGTTCAAGGCATTTTAGAAATTTTAAAAATTCCCTATACCCATTCAGGCGTATTAGCTTCATCGTTGGCTATGGATAAGGCAAAAGCAAAAATTATGCTTGAGGCAGCGGGGGTTCCGGTAGCAAAAGGCATGGTTAGAACTGCAAAGCAAGTACGTGAAGGCGATGTCCTTCCCAAGCCTTATGTCGCAAAACCAGTAAATGATGGATCTTCTTTTGGTGTTGTCATCGTGCCTGAAGAGGCTGAAAATGAACAGGATCTACTCGAATCGGCGCTTTGGGAAGATAACGATTTAATATTGGTTGAAGAATATATTGCAGGGCTTGAGCTCACATGTGGTGTTATGGGCAATGAAGTCTTAGATGTGATTGACATTGTGCATGACGAAGGTTTTTATGATTATACCGCAAAATATGCTGTTGGTGGCTCAAAACACATATTACCTGCAAATATTTTACCAGAAATTTACCAAAATATACAAAGATTAACGCTTATGGCTCACAATGCATTAGGATGCAGAGGAGTTTCCAGAGCTGATTTTAGATTAGATCTTACGGATTCATCCAACCCAAACCTTGTGTGTTTAGAGGTCAATACACAGCCAGGAATGACGCAAACATCCCTTATTCCAGATCTGGCAAGGCATAAGGGCATGAGCTTTAATGAGTTAATTAAGTGGATTATATCAGACGCTTCTTTAAAACGATAAAAATCACATATATCAGGCTTTCAAAAGGCTCTGAACATGCATCTATTTATAATCGGCTGAATACTAAACAAGGTAAAACATCTCTCATAAATCCATTAAGCACTTATATTAAAAGGATTTTTGCTTGGCAATATCTAGGAATTGCTTTGTTGTTTTATACCTTTAGCGGTTTCATTTCATTGCATAACCACTTTGATTATGCCAAACCAACTGTGGCTTTCGTGACCAGCCATCTTGGTTTTAAGCTTAAGCATGTTGAAGTTGAGGGGAAATTCCGCCTCACAGATAATGAGATTATAGAAGCACTTGGCATTAAAGAAGCGCCTTCCTTATTATTCTTTGATGTACAAGAAGCAAGGCAAACTTTAGAGAAAATTAAAACAGTTAAATCGGCGAGTGTGTCAAGGCATTTTCCTAATATTTTGAGAATCAATCTACAAGAAAGAGAGCCATATGCCATTTGGCAGGATAAGCATCAGTTGAAAACAGTCGATCTTGATGGGATTGAACTTGGGAGTTGGCACGGTAACAATGTTGAAAATCTGCCCCTAGTCGTTGGAGATAATGCTAATATTCATGCTAAAGAAATCATTAGTGTTATTGAAAATTTCAAAGAAATTAATGCGCGTGTGAAATCTTATGTGCGCGTTTCAGATCGCCGTTGGAATGTGAATTTAGATGCAGGTTTGAAAGTCATGTTGCCTGAAGAAAATGTTATCAAAACAATTGCCCTGTTAAATAGACTGCATAATGAGCATCAAATTTTAGATAGAGATCTGCAATATATTGATATGCGATTACCAAATAAGCTTGTTCTTAATCCAAATAATACATTAGAAAGCCAAGTGATAGACCCTACCTTTTTTGCCTCCTCAAGTGAATAGAAAATTTAATTATGATTAAATCTCAACAACTTGCATGGTATCCATCTTTAAAGCCAATTCCGACAAATAGAAGCTCTATTTTGAGTATCATTGATATCGGAAGCTCTAAAATTGCATGTGCTATTTTGAAATTAAAGCCCTTGGACGAGCGTGGCTTACACCCTCTGATGACCCATGACGTTGAAATATTAGGCTTAAGCGTTCATAAATCTGAAGGCGTTAAAGCAGGGCATATAACAAATGTCAGCGCTGCAAAATATGCAATTCAGTCAGCCATTGCTGAAGCTGAAAAACAAGCAAGAATGAATATTCAAAAGGCATTGATTGTTACAACAGCAGGCCGCATTGGCTCAGAAACATTTGCCGCTAGCCATACCTTATCCCAATTTCAAATATCAGCTGATGATATTGATCAGCTTGTTGTTGCGGGTCGTCGTTTTTCAGTTGAACCAACACGTCTTGCCTTGCATGCGCATACATTGGGCTATCAGATTGATGGGGCTATTTCTGTTGATGACCCACTTGGCATGGTAGGGGAAAAGTTAGAATTAAACATGCATCTTGCAACAGCGGATGTCGTTGCCATGCGTAACCTTATTTTTGCTGCAGAATCAAGTCATATTCGCGTTCAAGGCCTTGTTTCAGCTCCTTTTGCAAGTGGATTAGCAACTTTAACAGCAGAAGACCATGAGCATGGTGCGCTAGTCGTTGATTGCGGGGCTGATACCACTAGCTTTGCTGTCTTTAAAAGCGGGCGCATGCAATATGTTTCCTCTGTTGCGGTTGGGGGACGCAATATTACGCGAGATTTATCTCGTGTCTTTACTTTAGATTTTGAAGATGCTGAACGTTTAAAAGTCATTCATGGGTCTGCTTATTTTGCAGCCCATGAACGTGATGAACTGGTGACTTGTAAAATTGAAAATGGCATAGAGGACCAAGACACATCTGATAAATCTGTATATCGCTCTGAATTAAATCAAGTGATCGAGGCGCGTGTTACAGAAATTTTTGAACTTGTTAGGAAAAGTCTCAATGAGGCTGGTTTTCCAAAAGGAATGCCAGCTATAACAATTCTAACAGGGGGTGCTAGCCGGCTTACAAATATTGCTGATGTTGTTGAGCGCACGTTGCAAACAACTGTAAAATCGGCGGATTTGATCAATTTTGATAAATTAACAGCTGAAAATAATGGGGCTATTTTCTCTGCAATAGCTGGCGCAAGTGTATTTGCTCAACAGGCTGGAGAAGATTATGCGCTTGACCCGCTACCTATGCCTGAAGAAGAAATTAAAAAAGCAAGTGAAGGCTATTTTGCGCGTGTTGGTCGTTGGCTGAAAGAGAGTTTTTAATTTTTTTCTCCTTTTTATTATGTTTTCAATAATGCACTTTATTCATCTCACCCTATAAATTTCTAAATTAAATGCCTTATGTGGCATGATGGGCTTTGAATTTTTTTAAAATCAATGATATGAGCAAGCATGACAAAAAAAACATTTAATACGATTCGAAATTTCTCTATTGTTGCTCATATCGATCACGGCAAATCAACATTAGCCGATCGATTAATTTCCTATTGCGGTGGCTTAACCGACCGTGAAATGAAGGAGCAAGTCCTTGATAATATGGAAATTGAACGCGAACGTGGCATTACCATTAAAGCGCAAACTGTCCGCCTTGTATATAAAGCAAAAGACGGGCAGGAATATAAGCTTAATATAATGGATACGCCAGGTCACGTTGATTTTGCCTATGAGGTAAGCCGCTCTTTAGCTGCATGTGAAGGCTCTCTCCTTGTGGTGGATGCCAGCCAAGGTGTTGAAGCGCAAACATTGGCAAATGTCTATCAAGCTATTGATAATGATCATGAAATCGTTCCCGTTTTAAATAAAATTGATTTGCCTGCTGCAGAACCAGATAGAGTTAAAGCGCAGATTGAAGAAGTTATAGGCCTTGATGCCTCTGATTCAGTTATGATTTCTGCTAAAACTGGTATCGGTATTGGCGATGTTTTAGAAGCCATTGTAGAGCGCTTGCCAGCACCTGAAGGGGAGCCTGATGCGCCTTTAAGAGCGATGCTAGTTGATAGCTGGTATGATGCTTATTTAGGCGTTGTTGTCCTTGTGCGTGTTATGGATGGTGAACTTAAAAAGGGCACGAAAATTCGTATGGTAGGTACTGGCGCTACCTATCCTGTCGATAGAGTTGGCTTTTTCACACCAAAGCTAGAAGACGCAAAGTCTTTAAAGGCTGGTGAAGTTGGCTTTATCACAGCTTCTATTAAAGAAGTTGCTGATACACGCGTTGGTGATACTATAACAGAAGAAAAGCGCCCTACAGATAATCCGCTTCCAGGCTTCAAACCCGCTCAACCTGTTGTATTTTGCGGTTTATTCCCTGTAGATGCAAATGACTTTGAAGAGCTGCGCTCTGCAATGGGTAAACTTCGCTTAAACGATGCTAGTTT
Source organism: Hyphomicrobiales bacterium (assembly GCA_011524605.1). Classification (GTDB taxonomy): domain Bacteria; phylum Pseudomonadota; class Alphaproteobacteria; order Rhizobiales; family WTKA01; genus WTKA01. The sequence goes on from WTKA01000100.1 coordinate 44,075, forward strand.
TTCCTTTGAAATGGAAACATCCGCTGCTCTTGGCTTTGGTTTTAGATGCGGCTTTTTAGGGCTTTTACACCTTGAAATTATTCAAGAAAGACTGGAACGTGAGTTTAATCTTGATCTTATCGCAACAGCACCTTCTGTTGTTTATGAAATGGCGCTAAATTCAGGTGAAGTGATAGAAATGCATAATCCAGCGGATATGCCTGATGTTACAAAAATCACCGAAATTAGAGAGCCTTGGATCGAAGCAAATATCCTCACACCAGACGAATATTTAGGCCCTATCTTAAAGCTTTGTCAGGAACGTCGAGGCATTCAAACCAATCTATCATATGTGGGCTCGCGAGCAATGGTGTCCTATGATTTGCCATTGAACGAAGTTGTTTTTGATTTTTATGATCGATTGAAATCCATCACAAAGGGTTATGCTTCTTTTGACTACACAATTTCTGAATATAGGGCAGGGGACTTGGTAAAACTTTCTCTTCTTGTCAATTCAGAACCAGTTGATGCTTTATCGATGCTTGTTCATAGAACGCAAGCAGAGAAAAGAGGTCGGGTGATGTGTGAAAAGTTAAAAGATCTAATTCCACAACATCTTTTCCAAATTCCAGTGCAAGCAGCTATTGGCGGCAAGATTATTGCTCGAGAAACAATTCGTGCTATGCGCAAAGATGTCACGGCGAAATGTTATGGCGGTGATGCGAGCCGTAAACGCAAGCTATTGGATAAACAAAAAGCTGGTAAAAAGAAAATGCGCCAATTTGGTAAGGTGGAAATTCCCCAAGAAGCCTTTATTTCAGCTTTAAAAATGGATAGCTAACTTTAGGAAAAATATTTTATTTTACTTTCCTAAATAACAGCATATTTATTTTTAAAAATAGGTAAGCCACTGTTTTATTGTCGTAAAGGAAAGAATAAATGGAATTATTGTTTACACCTGAGATTGGAATACCAATTCTTCTTTTCTGCATGGGCATATTAGCAGGTCTAATCGATGCTATTGCAGGTGGGGGAGGGTTGATTGCCGTCCCTAGCCTTTTATTTGCAGGCGTCCCTCCTGTTGTAGCACTTGGTACGAATAGAATGCAGGCCTGTATTGGCGAGCTTACTTCTTTCATTGCCTATGCTAAATATGGTCAGTTTAACTTTAGTGGGCTTATTTATGGGGTTATTTCTGTTGCAATTGGTGCAGCTTTAGGAACTATAAGCGTTAGCTATATACCAACAGATTTTTTAGAGTTTTTACTGCCTATCATGATGATTGCAATCATTCTATATGTCTTATTCTCTAAGCGCCTAAAAGAAACAGAGCAGGGGAGGGCGGTTCTTTCCATAAAAAAATTCATGATTTTTGTTGGCTTTGCAATTGGCTTTTATAATGGCTTTTTTGGGCCAGGTACTGGCACATTCTGGATGATTTCTTTTATTGCCCTTTTAGGATATACCATAAAACAAGCGACTATAAATACCAAGCCTTTGAATTTAATGGGTAATTTCATTTCCCTCATCTCTTTTGCTTGGCTTGGGATGGTCAATTATAAGTTTGGCCTTATCATGGGGGCAGGGCAAATATTAGGATCTATTTTAGGTAGCTATCTTGTCGTAAAAGATGGCAATCGCATTGTGCGCCCTATATTCATTGGTGTAACGATTTTAATTACCTGTAAAGTACTGTATGACTTTGCGGTAAAGTTTCTTTGATTATCTCAAAGTATAACGGACTGCCTTAATAGACAGTCAATTATTAATATGTAATTTTTATTACATGATATTTGATGAATAGGGTAGAAAATGACACCATCTTCTGAAGTAACATTTACAAAAAATGGCTTCGTTATTGGTATAAAAAGACTTTTGCCAATTTCTTTATTCCTCGTACCGTTTGGTATCGGCTTTGGTGTCGCTGCATTAGAAAAAGGATTTTCTGCTTTTGAAGCGATTTTCATGAGTGCGGCTGTCTTTTCTGGCGCTGCTCAATTTGCAGTGTTAGAAATTTGGCATACAAGCGGTATTTTATCAATCATCATTATAACTCTTACAGTTAGTATAAGAATGATTTTATATGGCACAGCTTTGGCTCAATGGCTCAACCAACTTCCCTTTAAATATCGTTTTTTGTGTGTGTTTAATTTAAGCGATGCTAATTTTGCTGAAGGCTTTCTTTCATTGAACAAAAAGAACGAACGGGACTTAGCCTTTCTCTTTGGCGGTGGCTTCATGCTTTGGTTTGCATGGGTGATAGGAACAATAATAGGTGTTTTATTAGGCAATATCATAGGTGATCCTTCGACCTATGGCTTGCATGTCCTTATGCCATGTTTCTTTACTGCTTTAGTTATGAAAAATTGGGATCGAAAAAGCATAAAAATTAAGGTTTTGGCGCCATTTCTACTTGCTATTGTTATTACAATTGCAACAAAAGGAATTTTAACACAAGGCTGGAATATGATATTTGCTGCAATAGCTGCAGGTGGTTTGGCGGGTCTTTTACATGGAAAATGATTTTTTATTTAATAATATAATAATTATCGCACTCGCAATATGCATCTTTACTATGAGAGCCTCTGGCCCTCTTTTGATGAAATATGTCACGCTAACGCCAAGACGTGAAACTATGCTCAACACCATGGCAATTGCTATACTTGTCGCTCTTGTTGCAAACACAGCAGCCAGTGGTAATCTTGATGTTATCACAGCAATCATCGTAACCTTCTTATTATTATGTGTTATAAATAATATTTTTGTTGCGATAATAACAAGCATGGCTCTAGCTGCCTTTTGGCCTTATTTATCACAACTTTTTTGAGGTAAATTAATAGGGTAGGGCAGGCTAACTACCGATGCTTTAGGATAAGCTATGAAAATCTATGTGACGAGTATTTTTGTTGCTGATCAAGAAAAGGCAAAAAGATTTTATACTGAAAAAATGGGCTTTCAAGTTAAGCATGATATACCTATGGGTAGTCACCGTTGGCTTACGCTCGTCTCATCCGAAGATATTGATGGAACTGAACTGCTATTAGAACCCAATACGCATCCAGCTGTTCAGCCCTATACAACTGCGCTTAAAGCAGACAACATCCCTGCCCATTCCTTTCAAGTTATAAACTTAGATCAGGTCTATACGCACTTAAAAAATGCTGGTGTAAGCTTTATTCAAAAACCCATTGATGCTGGTAATGTAAAAATGGCAATCTTAGATGATGAATGCGGTAATCTTATTCAGCTCATAGAAATGATTCAAAGCTGATGATGGTAGGTTAGGGCATTTTGATTTTTCTCTATATCTCACTTCATAAGCTTACATGAAGAATATGGATGATTGATAATATCAATTTATATAGATAAATATATCGCTACTTAGTTTTTCTTCTTTTATTTAAAACTGATATCATAGATAAATCTAGGGTCTGAACTCTATACAGAGAGCAATTGACTGTATTTAGAAGAAAAATGATCTAATTTAAGGAGAAAAATTACGTTATTTGATGTACATGTATTAAGTCATATATACACATCTTACATTACTCGCTAGTCGCATAATATATATTATGGAACTTTTTTATGTTATATTATAAATATATGAGCTTATCTTAGATCCTTATTCCTGCAATTATAGCATTATAAAGATAGAAGGATATATCTATTCAATATTTTGTATCTGTTCTCGAAATTGCTCAATAGTCACTTTTAGATCCATACCATTTTGGGTAATATCAATGGATTTTGATTTCGAACAAATAGTATTGGCTTCACGATTTAACTCTTGGCATAAAAAATCAAGCCGTCGGCCAACAGGCTTGTCGCCATTGATAAGTTCTTGCGCATTATTGAAATGCACAGTTAAACGATCTACTTCTTCACGAATATCTGCTTTTGAAATCAGAATTAAAACTTCTTGGTCAAGGCGTTCTGGATTAAGCTGCAACTTTTCATCTTCGCTTAAGGCTTGAACTTGCTCTGTGAGTTTCACGCGAATATCATTTAAGTTGGAAGAAATGTTATCTTTAATATTCTGCGTATAAGTCATCATAGCATTTAGCATATCAGTAAGAACAGCATAGATGGCACTGCCCTCTTGCGCCCGTATTTCTTTTAATTGCGTGATAGACTCATCGAAACTTGCTTGTAAAATAGCATCAAGCTCTTCACTAGCATGTTCATTGATCTTAGGGCTTTGTGCGATCCAAACACCGGGTATGCATATGACATCACTTGCTGAATAAGCTTGTAATGGCCCTGCTTTATTTTCAATATCTTGCAGAGCATTTATAGCATTATCAAGGGCTTTATCATCTATTATATAGGCTATTTCTTCTTCAGATTTCTGATATGTTAAGCTGACAGAAAAGCTGCCACGTGTAAAATTATTCTGAATTTTTTTGCGTAATATAGGTTCTAAATGATCAAACCTAGATGGAATGCGCGATTTTATTTCAAGGTTTTTATTGTTTACCGATCGAATTTGCCATTGCCATTGAAAATTATTTTCATTTTCATCATAAACATGATCACTTCTAATAAAGCCTGTCATAGATTTGATCATATTATTTTTCCTTTAGAGAATTTAGCTATAAATAAAAGTAACGCCCCTACCCTATTTAATTTCGCTAATTACTAATTATTACGCTCTTGTTCAATCTGACGCCATTTGCGGACATTCTCTTGATGTTCCTTATAGGTTTCAGCAAAAACATGGCCGCCAGTTCCGTCAGCAACGAAAAAGATGTAATTACTTTCAGCAGGGTTAGCTGTCGCCTCTAATGTTACCAAACCAGGGTTTGCAATTGGAGTTGGTGGCAAAGCGGGGATTGTGTAGGTATTATACTCAGTTGGTTTACGGATCTCACTTTTTTTAATCCCTCTACCGAGCCTCCCCTCCCCTCCTACAAGGCCATAAATGATTGTTGGATCAGATTGCAATTTAATGCCTTGGTTCAGTCTGTTGATGAAAACACTCGCCACAAGAGGTCTTTCTGCCCCAATACCTGTCTCTTTTTCAACAATAGAGGCAAGAATAAGCAATTCATACGGTGTTTTTACAGGTAGGTTATCTGCTCGGTTTTGCCAAACCTTTTCTACCGCCTTCTGCATAGCCTCATTCATGCGTTCAATTAATTGCTGACGGCTTGTTCCTAAAGGAATGTCATAAGTTTCAGGTAATAAAATACCTTCTGAGGGCACTTCCTCAATCTCGCCAACCAAATCAGGGTGTTCGTTGATTTTTCTTACAATTTGTAAGCTTGTCATACCCTCAGGAAAAGTAATAAATCTTTGTACTGTCTTGCCATCAACAAGAATATCTACAGCATTTTTCAAAGAAGTTTCAGCTGGAAATTCAAATTCGCCCGCTTTTAACTGACCACTTTTTCCAGACAAACGAGCTGCAAGTACAAAATGCCATGAAGATGAAACAATCCCTTGCTCTTTTAGTTTTGTTGCAATGACTGGCAGACCTTGACCCCTCTCAATCAAAACAATATTGCTTTGCTTTGAAGGGCCTGAGGCATAATAATAGCCTATGGCAAAAGCACTGCATATCCCGATTAATATCGTAAGGGTAAAAATTGCTGAAAAAGCAGATATTACACGACTTAACCTAGATTTTTTAGCTTTATTTTTTTTTGCGCGAAACATTTTATTCCCTATCCTGGGTCGTTTTGCAATCCGTAATAAAATAATATGGTCAGATTAAGAAACGCGGCGGAAGACTAAGGAAGCATTTGTTCCACCAAACCCAAATGAGTTTGAAAGAACCGTGTTAATTTCACGCTTTTTAGCCTTATGAGGAACAAGGTCAATCTCAGTTTCAATAGAAGGATTGTCCAAATTCAATGTTGGTGGCGCGATTTGGTCTCTAATTGCAAGCACAGAGAAAATACCCTCAATTGCACCAGCTGCCCCTAGTAGATGTCCAACGGACGATTTTGTAGAAGACATAGAAAGGTTACTAATATCCCCTCCTCCAAACAAACGTTGTACAGCTCCTAATTCAATTTCATCGCCCATTGGTGTGGAAGTGCCGTGAGCATTAACATAATCGATGTCGCTTGCAGAAATTCCTGCACGCTTCAATGCTGCAGACATACAACGGTAAGCCCCATCACCATCAGGAGCAGGTGCTGTGATATGATGCGCATCGCCTGATAAGCCATAGCCAATGACTTCACCATAAATTTTTGCGCCACGTGCTTTTGCATGCTCATATTCTTCCAATATTACAACGCCAGCACCTTCGCCCATTAAGAAGCCATCTCTATCTTTATCATAGGGACGAGAGGCTTTTTCTGGTGCATCATTGAAATTTGTCGTTAATGCACGACAAGCAGCAAAGCCTGCAAGAGATAGGCGGCAAATAGGCGATTCAGCTCCACCTGCAACCATTACATCAGCATCACCTAGCGCAATTAATCTTGACGCATCACCGATAGCATGAGCGCCTGTTGAACACGCAGTCACAACAGAATGGTTAGGTCCTTTTAAGCCATGCTGAATAGAAACATAGCCTGACGCTAGATTGATAAGGCGACCTGGAATAAAGAAAGGACTAATACGGCGAGGTCCTTTTTCTTTCATGATCAAAGCAGCCTGCTCAATACCTTGTAAACCACCAATTCCAGAGCCAATTAATACGCCCGTTCTATTCTGATCTTCTGTTGTTTTTGCTTCCCATCCAGCGTCTTTTAAAGCCATATCAGCTGCTGCTAATGAGAAAGAAATAAATTCATCAACTTTACGCTGCTCTTTAGGCGCCATCCAATTATCTGGATTATATTCCCCTTCCCCATCACCACGAGGGATACGAGCTGCAACCTGACAAGCAATATCAGATACATCAAAATCATCAACCTTACGCGCACCAGTTTCAGAATTTAATATTCTTTTCCAAACATGATCAGCACCAATCCCTAAAGGACTAACAATTCCAAGACCAGTAACAACAACACGACGTAACATCTTTGATTTTTCCTTATACTTTATTTGAGATATACATAATATGTTTTATAAAAATTTGGAATAGAAAATATGATAGTTTTATTCCTTACAACACGATTTTATGTGCTCTAAAATAGAAAAAACCTGACTTTGAAAATCAAAGCCAGGCAGCGTATCTAAATATGATAGAAAAACATCATATCTTAGCAGTTTAAATTAAACTGCTTTTTCAACAAATTTAATAGCATCACCAACAGTCTGAATGCTTTCTTGAGCTTCCTCAGGAATTTCAATGTTGAATTCTTCTTCAAAAGCCATAACTAATTCTACAACGTCTAGGCTGTCTGCACCTAAATCGTCCAAGAAAGATGCGCCATCAACAACTTTGTCGGCATCAGCATTTAAATGCTCAACAACAATTTTTTTAACGCGGTCAGCTGTATCACTCATTTGAGGTTCCTTCATTTATTGGCGTGATAAATCACAATAGTCTTATTAAATTGAATTTAAAAAACGTGTTGCGGTGCGGTAGCACACTAAAAACGTTTTGGCTAGGGCATATTTAAGAAAATATGCATTATACCATGATCATACCACCATTAACGTGAATGGTTTCGCCATTCACATAGGCAGCCTCATCACTGGCTAAATAACATACTGCAGCTGCAATCTCTTCTGGTGCCCCCATTCTTTGCGCTGGAATACTACTTGAAATTGATTCTTTTTGCGTATCATTAAGGGCATCTGTCATTGCAGTTGCAATATAGCCAGGCGCAACAACATTGGATGTAACACCGCGGGCTGCAAGCTCTCGTGCAATAGACTTTGACATGCCAACAAGGCCCGCTTTTGATGCTGCATAATTGACTTGACCCGCGTTACCCATAGCGCCAACAACAGAGGAAATAGAAATAATGCGTCCATTACGTCGTTTCATCATGCCTCGTATCGCAGCACGTGACAGCTTCATAGCAGCTGTTAGATTGACATTAATAACTTGATCCCAATCTTCATCTTTCATTCGCATGAAAAGGCCATCTTTTGTAATGCCAGCATTATTAACTAAAATATCAATTTGCCCCATTTTCTCTTCGGCATTGGCAATCAGATTTTTAATATCTTCGCCATCTGATAAATTGCAAGCTTGGGCATACACATTATCGCCAAGCTCAGCTTGTAAAGCATCTAATTTTTCTTGACGCGTACCAGAAATGAAAACGGTTGCCCCCTGCTCTAACAAGCCGCGTACGATTGTTTCACCAATACCACCCGTTGCGCCTGTCACAACAGCCTTTTTTCCTTCTAATGAAAACATGTATATTTTTCCTTTTAAAATAATTATGCGTTTTGCGCAGCAAATTCTTCAATCGCTTTTATGCTATTTAATGGCGTCGCACTCATCTCTTTTTCGATGCGGCGTACCATGCCGCTTAATACTTTTCCATGCCCAACTTCGACTAAGCCTGTTAAGCCATCTGAATGCATTTTTTTAATGCTTTCACGCCAACGAACACGGCCGGTTACTTGCTCCACAAGGCGCGCTCTGATTTCATCCACATCTGAAATTTTATCTGCAATTACATTGGCATAAATAGGTGCAATAGGTATTGAAATATTTGTTTCAGAAAGAGCCTTTTGCATCACCTCTTGTGCTGGCTGCATTAGCTGGCAATGGAAAGGAGCACTAACAGGCAGCAAGACGGCACGTTTAATACCCTCTTCTTTAGCTAATTCCATGGCACGTTCGACAGCTTGTTTATGACCACTGATAACAATTTGACCATCAGCATTGTCATTTGCAACATCACAAACTTGATCTTCGGAAGCATTAACGGCTATTTTTTCAATAAGCTCAATATCACCCCCTAAAATAGCAGCCATAGCGCCCGTGCCAACAGGTACAGCCGCTTGCATAGACTGGCCACGTAGTCGCAATAGTTTAGCAGTATCAGCTATTGTCATACTTTTTACAGCAGCCAATGCAGAATATTCACCTAATGAGTGACCTGCAACAGCTGGAATATCTTCCATTTTAAAACCAAATTGTTTTTCCAAAACAGCAATTGTCGCTAGTGAAACAGCCATAATCGCTGGCTGTGCATTTTGCGTCAATGTCAACGCATCTTCATCTTCACCCCACATAATATCTGTAAGCTTTTCACCAAGCGCATCATTAATCTCTTCAAAGACGTGAGCAGCTTCTTTAAAATTTTCAGCAAGCTCTTGTCCCATCCCTGTAGACTGGCTGCCTTGACCAGGAAAAACCCAAGCAGATGACATATTGCAACTCCTAAATAAATTATTTATCACGTTGTTAAGAATAAATTGCAGGTGAATGTCAAGGAATTTCAGCTTTTCATCCCCTATCATGATTAATTCACTTGATTTTCTAGATAATTTATATTAACGAACAACAATCTTTTGGCTGATATGTGTTTTGCTAATAATTATTGCAAGATAAAAGTATCACTCTTGGGTTGACCCCAAGCTTTCGCCTTTCCTTAAATTTTAAGGGTCAGCGAGAGGCTTTGCGCCAGAGATATTACACGTAAGATCTAGTCGGGAGACTATTTCTATGAATTTAATCTGCATTATGCAGTATTTTTGAAAGGCATAAAATGAACCTTTACGAAATCGTATATCTTGCTCGCTCTGATATTTCTCAGCAACAAGCAGACGCGTTAACAGAGCAATTTAAAGCTCTTATCGAAGAAAATGGCGGCTCAGTCGGTAAAACTGAAAATTGGGGTTTGCGCAACACAGCTTACCGCATTCGTAAAAGCCGTAAAGCACATTATCTATTGATGAACATCACTTGCCCACCTGCAGCGCTGCATGAAATGGAACGCCAAATGCGTCTTCATGAAGATGTTGTTCGTTATCTTTCTATCCGCGTTGAAGAGCATAATGATGCCCCTTCTGCACCATTGCAAAAGCGTGATAAAGATGATCGTGGTGATCGTGGTGGCCGTGGTCGTCGCTAATCTTTTTTCGTTAAATAGATTTATACCTTAAAGGTATCATAAAATATTGGAGAATTTAAATGGTTGATATCGCTCAACTTCCAGTGCGCCGTCCTTTCCACCGTCGCCGTAAAACTTGCCCATTTTCTGGTTCTGATGCACCGAAAATTGATTATAAAGATATCCGTGTACTACAACGCTATCTTTCAGAACGTGGTAAAATCGTTCCAAGCCGTATCACGGCTGTTAGCATGAAGAAACAACGCGAGCTTGCTAAAGCGATCAAACGCGCTCGTTTCCTAGGCTTGCTTCCTTACGTTATTAGCTAAAATTTATAAATTCAGGTTGGGGCTAACTTTGCTTAGCCTCTAACCGCCAAAGGCGGGACAGCAGCAAAATGAATATCATTATCAGAAATCTTGCAATTTCAGCCGCTTTATGCGCTGTTTTATGGCTTGCAAGTTTTATAATTTCCCCACTTTTATCGATCTTAATCATTCTTTGCGCTACCCCACTGGTTGTAGCAACATTGAGATATGGCCTCAAAGCTGGGCTTTTCACCATACCAGCCATTTTTATTTTTGGGCTATTAATAACCCTTCACGATGTAAAAACTGGTTTTATCTTGATCTCTATATTCACATTTTTAATCGCCTTGCCATCCATATGGTTATGTAGATTAATCATGCTTAGCAAACCTGCCGTAAATGAAGGGAAACCAGATAGAATTTTTTGGTATCCTCTCGGGCGTATATTGATTTGGTGTGGTGCCATACCTATTATCGCCAACATTCTCTTTTTATGGTATTATGTACCCTCAGGACAAGACAGTATCATTTTCCTGCAAAGTGAATTTGAGAGCTTTTTGCGTAGCAATGAATTACAAACAATGATTGCTGAATTCAAAGCCGCTGGCGCTGATTTTCCATTAGAGTTTACCGAAGAAAAAATTAAAGAAACAGCTCGAACATTAGCACTTCTCCTGCCTATCTCTTTTGTGTTTTGGGTTATGACGACTTTATTCACTAATTTCATGTTGGGTGGCTACTTCGCTAAAAAACTAGATATGGTGCAAAGGCCTCATTGGAAATTTGAAGAGTTAAATCTTCCTAACTCCACAGCAATTTTCTTAATATTATCGATTATATGTGCCAATATTTTAAGTGGCCTCCCGATGCTAACGGCAGTCATGATCTCTTTTGCCTTGTCGATTGCTTGGATGTTACAGGGGTTAGCTGTCGTTTTCGCCCTTTTCCCGACGGGTGTTTTAAGAACACCATTCTTAACACTAGTTTTCTTCTTACTTCTATTCCCGCCCATGATGGTCTTACTCATCATTTTAGGCGTGTTAGATGCCATATTCGATCTTAGATCTCGTATTGAGCAAAAATAAATTATACAGACAAAAAAATGAAATATCAAAGGACAACATTATGAAAATCATTCTTCTTGAGCGTATCGCAAAACTTGGTCAGATGGGCGATATTGTTTCTGTAAAAGATGGCTATGCCCGTAACTTTCTTTTACCACAAGGTAAAGCAATGCGTGCGAATGAAGGTAATATAGCTGAATTTGAAGAGAAAAAGACACAACTTGAAGCGCAAAATCTTGAGCTTCGATCTGAAGCAGATGCTGTAAAAGAAAAATTAGCTGGTCAAAGCTTTATTGCAATTCGTCAAGCAGGTGAAACAGGCCAGCTTTATGGATCAGTTTCTACACGTGATATCGCTGATCTTATCACTGAAGGCGGTTTTTCTATTGAGCGCAAGCAGGTTTATTTGCCGTTGCCAATTAAAGTTTTAGGCCTTCACACGATTACAATCCAGCTTCACCCTGAAGTAGAATGTGAAATCATTGTTAATGTTGCAAGAAGCGAAGAAGAAGCTGAACGTCAAGCAGCGGGTGAAGATGTTTTCGCAAAAGAAGAAGAAGAATTTGTTCTTGAAACTTTCAGTGAAGATGACATGGATGATGAAGATGCAATCGTGATTTCGGAAGAAGCTGAAAAAGCTACTGAAGAAGAGACAAGCGAATCTTAATTCTCTTATAATATAAAAATAACGAAGAAGCCTTTGGTTACATGCCAAGGGCTTTTTTTATCCCTGTGTGTAACAAGGAAAAACAAGTTGATGGCTTTGTATTATTGTTCAGATAGGCTAGTCTTGTCTGGAGCATCAAGCATTTTTACTAAAATATAGGAGGGTTAAAAATGCGTTCAAGAACAGTGTTTTACTGTTTGTAGAAAGCGTTTTTTGATTCTTATTAAATGCAATACCCTCTAAAATAAATCTAATATTGAGATAAAACCATAATGCAGTCTATATCCGTGATTGACCCACAAAATGACCAAGCCGATCAAATTAGGCAAGCTCCGAATAATATCGAGGCGGAACAAGCCTTGCTGGGTGCTATTTTAGTCAATAATGAAACTTATGATCGTGTGTCTGACTTTTTAAAAAAAGAGCATTTTTTTGATCCCGTGCATCAACGCATATTTGAAGTTTCAGCTGAATTGATAAAAAGCGGTAAAATTGCAACACCTGTTACAATAAAATCTCACCTGCAAGATGTTGATAATATTGGCTCTTTATCACCAACACAATATGTTGGTCGCCTTGCAGTGGAAGCAACATCTGTAATTAATGCAGCTGATTATGGTCGTGTGATTTATGATCTCTATATCCGCCGAAATTTGATTGGCATTGGTGAGGACATGGTCAATCTCGCTTTTGATTCCCCTCTTCATTTCTCGCCATCGGATCAAATTGAAGATGCCGAAAAGCGTTTATTCGACATCGCTGATAAAGGGAAATATGGATCAGGTTTTATTCCTTTCACAGATGCCCTAGCGCATTCTATTGAAATGGCTTCAAAAGCTTATGAGCGAGACGGTAACTTATCTGGAATTTCCTCTGGGATGAAAACACTGGATGAACGCTTAGGCGGTTTACAACCATCTGATTTACTTGTTCTTGCAGGTCGCCCTTCCATGGGTAAAACGGCTCTTGTTGCAAATATTGCCTATAATGTTGCTTCAGCTTATGAACCAGAGCATAGCCCTGATGGAGAAATTAAAGCAAAAAATGGCGGTCGTGTTGCCTTTTTCTCTTTGGAAATGTCGTCAGAACAGCTCGCAACACGTATCATTTCATCCGAAGCCCAAATAGCTTCTGAGAAAATCCGACGCGGACAAATTACAGAAGAAGAATTTGCTAGGCTAGTTGACGTTAGCCAAGAAATTCAAAGCCTGCCTCTTTTTATTGACGATACAGGCGGGTTAAATATTGCACAAGTTTCAGCCCGCGCTCGTCGATTAAAACGCCAGCATGGCTTAGATTTGCTGATTTTAGACTATTTACAGCTTTTAGCAGGGTCAGGAAAACGTTCTTCAGATAGTCGTGTGCAAGAAATTACAGAAATTACAACAGGCCTCAAATCCTTAGCCAAAGAACTTGATGTCCCTATCATTGCTTTATCCCAGCTCTCTCGTCAGGTTGAAGCACGAGAAGATAAGCGCCCCCAACTTTCTGACTTAAGGGAATCAGGTTCAATCGAGCAAGATGCCGATGTCGTTATGTTTGTATTTCGTGAAGAATATTATATAGAACGGACGCAACCGCGTGAAGGCACAGCTGAATTTGTTGAATGGCAAGAAAAAATGGAACAAGTTCATGGAATCGGTGAAGTTATCATTGGTAAGCAACGTCACGGCCCTACGGGCACTGTAGCGTTAAAGTTTGACAATATATTCACTCGCTTCTCAGATTTGGCAAAAGAAGAATATTATCCAGAATATCATGGCTAATTATATTCTTCCATGATAGGCAGGTATTATGGAAAAAAATGATATTAAACAAATATTAAATTCAATAAAGCCAAGAGAAACAAGCGTTATTATTGTTGATCTAAAGGCCATAGAGAATAATTATAAAAATATTAAAAAACTTGCGCCTAATGCTAAAATTGGTGCATCTGTTAAAGCAAATTGTTATGGTCTTGGAATAGACGCAATCATGCCTTGTCTTTTAAAGCAAGGCTGCAACCATTATTTTGTCGCAACGATTAATGAAGCTATTGAAGCGCGTAAACTAGCGCCAAAAGCAACTATATATACGCTTAATGGACTGATAAAGGGAACAATAGATGATTATATTCAATATAATATTTCTCCAGTTCTTAGTTCTTTAAACCAGATACAATATTGGGTTAATACTGAAAAGCCCGCTCATTTATGCGCAGCTTTACAGCTTGATACTGGCATGAATCGTCTAGGCCTTAAACAACAAGAAGTTGAATTACTTTCTCAGCAATATGATGATTTAAAGTCTCAGCAAATCAATCTGATTGTCAGCCATTTTGCTTCAGCAGATGATAGCAATGCGCAACAAAATACAGCACAGTCTAGTTTGTTTAATCAAATTATAAGCCATCCATTATTTAAGGATATGCAATTTTCTTTAGCTAATTCTGCTGCCATTCATATGGGAGAAGAAAATCATTATGATATAATTCGCCCAGGTATTTCATTATATGGGGGGCAAGCCAGCGACCATAACAGCGATAATATGGAATGCGCTGTCTATCACTATTCAAAAGTCATTAGCATAAGATATCCAAATATCAATGAAACAATAGGCTATAGCGCTACATATGAAGTAGAAAAACCCATGGTCGTTGCGACAATTGCTTCTGGCTATGCTGATGGCATCTCTCGTCATCTCTCTTTTCAAAAAGATGGCTCTGCAGGATGTGCCTATTTCCAAGGGGGCATTCTCCCTTTTGTTGGGCGCGTCTCTATGGATTTAATGACACTTGATGCTAGCAATATTGATTGTGATATTTCAGAAGGAGACTGGGTTGAACTGCTAGGCAAAAATATTAAAGTCTCTGATGTCTCAAAACAAGCTGGTACCATAGATTATGAAATCTTTACAAATTTAAGCACCCGCGCAAAACGAATTTATGTCTAAGTAAATAAGAGTTTTTAAATTTAAAATGGCAAAAAAAACAACTCAATTTATTTGTTCTGAATGTGGTACTATATATCCGCGCTGGGCTGGAAAATGCGAAGCCTGTAATAGCTGGAACACCATAACAGAAGAATTGAAAACAGATGCTGCACCAGGCCCTGCTGCAAAAGCACCTAAAGGCCATGCAGCCTCCCTCATTCCTTTGGATGGTGATGCAGATATTCCAGAACGCATCTCTACACATATGCCAGAATTTGATCGTGTTGCTGGAGGAGGATTAGTTGCAGGCTCTGCACTTCTTGTTGGCGGTAATCCGGGCATTGGTAAATCAACTTTGCTTATTCAAATTGCAGCTGCATTAGCAAATCAAAAGCGCGGTGTTATTTATGTTTCAGGCGAGGAAGCCATTGACCAAGTTCGATTGAGAGCTGATCGATTAGGCTTAGGAAAAGCTGCTGTTTCCTTATGCGCTTCAACTTGTGTTGAAGATATTTTAGCAACTGTTGATGACAGCGAAGCAACTGAATTATTAATTGTTGATAGTGTGCAAACCGTATGGACACGGGGTATTGAATCAACACCTGGCACTGTTTCCCAAGTGCGACATGCAACCCATAGCCTTATTAATTATGCAAAAAAGAAAAATATCATTCTTGTTTTAATTGGTCATGTCACCAAAGATGGCCAAATTGCAGGCCCTCGTGTTGTAGAGCATATGGTTGATGCTGTTCTTTACTTTGAAGGTGATCATACCCACCATTTCAGGATTTTGCGCACGGTAAAAAACCGTTTTGGCGCTACCGATGAAATTGGTGTTTTTGAAATGACCTCTCAAGGGCTGAAAGAAGTTGCTAATCCTTCAGAACTGTTTTTAGGAGAGCGCTCAGGTGAAGTTGCTGGCGCTGCTGTTTTTGCTGCAATTGAAGGAACGCGGCCTCTTCTGATTGAATTTCAAGCCCTTGTCGCACCATCAACATTAGGCACCCCACGCCGCGCCGTAGTTGGTTGGGATCAAGGGCGCTTAGCCATGATTTTAGCTGTGTTAGATGCCCATTGTGGCATGAAATTTAGCCAGCATGATGTTTATCTCAATGTAGCTGGCGGTTTGAGAGTGAATGAACCCGCAGCTGATTTGGCAGTTGCAGCAGCACTAATTTCTTCACTAAGCGGCAACCCCCTCCCCTCAAACCGTGTTTATTTTGGTGAAATCAGCTTGTCAGGCAGGTTGCGTCCTATTGGTCAAACTGCAATGCGCTTAAAAGAAGCGGAAAAGCTAGGCTTTAAATCTGCCTTTATTCCAGAAAAAGCTTTTGAAGAAGCCAATAAAAGTTCAAAGATGAAATTAGCTGGACTAGAAGATTTAGGCAATCTTGTCGCCCATATAGCACAGGAAAATATGTAGGCTCTGAGCCTAACAAAAAAGCCCGCTATAAGCGGGCTTAATTATTGTAAATATAAAAGAAATATTATTCAGCAAGAATATCTGAAAGTGGCTTAACAACTTTCGCTTTAACAATTTTCTTTTCAGCAATCTGAATTTCTTCGCCTGTTTTAGGGTTACGGCCTTTACGCGCTGCACGCACATCAGGAGATAACTTTACAAGACCTGGAATAGTGATATCACCTTCTCCAATTTTCTCACAAACAACTGTTTTTAGACCCGTAAGTACGGCATCAACATCAGAAGCAGAAACACCAGATTGAGCGGCAATTGCTTTCCTCAATTCATCTAAAGTCATCTCAATGTCCTTTCTTTTTTGAGACTCATATACTGTGCCAATTATTTTATTATTGGCTGTAATTATTTTTATCGTTTAAAAATTATGTAAATCTAACAATATGATTCATGACACATAATATTTTATAGACATATCCAAAGTGCATCAATGAATGAATTGGTTTTACACCCATAATTTTCATAAAAATTGATATTAAAAAGGTTTAATTTCAAATATTAAATAGCATCTATATAATATTTTTAATGTATTTCTAAAAGTAATGGTGACCCCGGCACGACTCGAACGTGCGACCTGAAGATTAGAAGTCATCTGCTCTATCCATCTGAGCTACGGGGCCTTATTGGACTACTTCATTTACATGATAATTTTTTCAAGTACAATAGGCTATCGTGTAAAATTTTATTATTTCAAATATTTTTTTTAAATTATTGCAGCATCTTTATATCGAAAAATCATTTATTATATTTTTGTTAATAAAAGAGCGAGCCATTCTCCATTATTATAGCGTTTTTCGAGTTTAAAGCCAAAACGGCGATAGGCATTCACAACCATAACTTCTTGATGCACTAACAAGCCAGATAGAATCAAATGTCCCTTATGATCTAATTTGCTAACAATTTCAGAGCTTAAATGAATTAATGGTTTTGCTAAAATATTGGCAATGATAAGATCAAACTTACCTCCAGCTAATTCAGCCGTGTTTTTCAAATCAGCTTGACATAAAATCTTACTGGAATGCGTAACATGATTGACGTTACAATTAATTTCAGCAATCTGTGCTGAAACTGGATCAATCTCTGTTCCAATCACTTTTGCCTTAAAGTCTTTTGCCGCTGCAATTGTAAGAACAGCAGAACCACAGCCTACATCCAGTATACGTTTTACTTGCTTTTGCTTTTTTACATGCTGCATCAAGTGCAAGCACCCTTCAGTGGTAGCATGATGACCTGTTCCAAAAGCTTGGCTTGCTTCCACAAGAACAGGAATATGATAAGGAGAGACATGGTGGCTATCATGACGACCATGGATAAAATAATAGCCAACCGATACAGGCGGTAAACCTTCTAAGCTATGCGCCACCCAATCAATATCATCTAGCTCTATCAAAGAGCCTTTGAAGCTATTAGTATCAAATCCTTGTTGAGACAAAAATTGAAGTAATTCTGCTTCATCTGGCTTATCTGGGAAATAAAGCTCGCAGATCCATGTCTTATTTTCTTCATCTTCTAAAACAGATGTTGCTTGGGTATCAAATAACCCTGCCTCTAAGACACAATCGCTTATAGATTCTGCTGTTTCTTTTGTAGTTACAAATTTATAGACAAAGCTGGGCATGATATTCTCTTACTAAATAAAGTGATAAAGCCTTACTCACACTTTTTCTACAAAAGATGCAACCACTTTTTTACTACCCGCTTTTTCAAAATCAATACTTAGTTTATTGCCATCAATTTGAATAATTTTTCCATAGCCAAATTTTTGATGAAAAATGCGTTCTCCAAGCATAAAGTCTAATGCTTCTTCACTACTGGAGGCGATGAGATTCCCCTCCAAAATTTGCGGCTCTCTTTTTGCTTGTGTCGGCTTTTTTTGCTTTGCACGCTGCCATCCGGGCGTAGAATAGCTACCACCAAACTTCATATCATGGGCTGCAAAACGGGATATGGCTTGGTTATAATTATTACTATTCGATGCATCGATTACAGCGACATCTTTTGCAGGGAGCTCATCCACAAATCGCGATGGGGTTGTCGACTGCCACATGCCATGAATTCGGCGATTATTTGCAAAATAAATTTTAGCTTGTTTTTTAGCTCTTGTAATCCCCACATAAGCAAGGCGTCTTTCTTCTTCCAGCCCTGCCCGTCCATTTTCATCTAATGACCGCTGGGAAGGAAATAGGCCTTCTTCCCACCCTGAAAGATAGACAACATCAAATTCCAAACCCTTTGCACTATGCAAAGTCATGATATTTACTTTTGCTTCATCAGCCTGACTTTCGCTATCTAGCACTAAGGAAATATGCTCTAAAAAGCCTTGCATATTTTCAAACCCATCCATGGAACGAATAAGCTCTTTTAAATTATCAAGGCGGCCTTGTGCTTCAATAGATTTATCTCGCTGCCACATTTCTGTGTAACCAGATTCTTCTAAAATAATTTCTGCAAGCTCGGTGTGCTTAAGCGTATCAATTTGACTCCGCCAACGGGCAAAACTCTCAAGCAAATCACGCAAAGTTTTGCGCGGTTTTGGCTTGACTTCTTCGGTATCAACTAACTCAGCTGTTGCTGCCATTAAAGGAATTTGCTCAGACCGTGCATGAGACCGTAAAATGCCTAAGGTCGCATTGCCCAAGCCGCGCTTAGGTGTATTTACGATGCGCTCAAAAGCCAAATCATCGGCAGGCTGTAAAACAGCTCTAAAATAAGCGAGAGCGTCCCTAATTTCCATTCGCTCATAAAAGCGAGGGCCGCCTATAACACGATATGGGATGGCCATGGTCACAAAACGATCTTCAAATTCACGCATTTGAGACGATGTTCTCACTAATATTGCCATTTCATTTAAACAAATGCCATCTCGCTGGCGGCGTTCTATATCTTCGCCAATAGAACGCGCTTCTTCTACACTGTCCCATACATTTGAAACAGTGACTTTTTCACCATCTTTAGCATCAGGCCGCAAGGTTTTGCCCAGTCGCTCCTCATTATGAGCGATAAGATGAGAGGCTGCGTTTAAAATATGCTGCGTTGAGCGATAATTATGTTCAAGGCGAATAACAGTTGAGCTGATGAAATCTTTTTCAAAACGCAAAATATTATCAACTTCAGCGCCTCGCCACCCATAAATAGATTGATCGTCATCGCCTACACAACAAATATTACCATCATTACGCGCTAATAATCTAAGCCACAAATATTGAGCCACATTAGTATCTTGATATTCGTCAACAAGAATATATTTGAATTGATTACGATATTTATGCAAAATATCATCATTTTCCCGTAAGAGACGAATAGCTTCCATTAATAAATCACCAAAATCTACGGCATTTAGAATTTTTAGCCGACTTTGGTAAAGCTCATAAAGTTCTGCTCCACGCCCATTTGCAAAAATCATAGCATCCCCTTGGGGGACCTGATCTGGTGTTAAGGCTCTATTTTTCCAACCATCTATCAGTGCAGCTAACCCGCGAGGCGTCCATTTTTTAGCATCAATGTCTTCTGCTTCAATGATCTGTTTTAAAAGTCTGATTTGATCGTCTGTGTCTAAAATCGTAAAATTTGATTTCAAGCCGACAAGTTCTGCATGGCGCCGCAACAGTTTCACGCAAATAGAGTGGAATGTTCCCAGCCAAGGCATGCCTTCTACAACACCGCCCATTAAGCTACCAATTCGATGCTTCATCTCACGAGCGGCTTTATTTGTGAAAGTCACAGATAATATTTCCGAAGGTCGCGCCTTCCCTGTCACTAAAATATGCGTAATGCGCGTGGTTAAAACGCGGGTCTTGCCTGTGCCAGCCCCTGCCAAGACAAGCAATGGCCCTTCGATGGTTAAAATGGCTTTACGCTGTTCATCATTGAGACCATCTAAATAAGGTGGCGCTGAAGCCATACGGGCTTGTTGGGATATGGAAAGCGATTCCCCAAGAGGCTCTGAGACTGGATTATAAATACCATCCTCTGAGTATTCATCATTTGTTATTTGAGAGGCCTCTTTATTTTGCATATTCTATTCATCACCTTTAAAAGCTTCTACCATCAATAAACTATGTTGAGCTAAATCAGTAATAAAACTCTTCTGCTGATAGAGACTATACACAATTTTCTCCGATTTATACTGATTCTTATTCATCTATGGTCTATTGCAGCGGGCTTCAGGCAAAGGAGCCTGGCTTTTTTCGCGTATTCTTATGTTTGGAAAAAACATATTCTTGAATTTTGCTTCTAAACTCTCCCATTTCTGGTAATTTTTGAAAGGCGGGTTCAATATGATTTTTCAATGCTAATGCAAGTGGCGTTGCATTTCTTTTTGGTAAAAGCAGCGTTATATAATAATCAGGTAATTTGGGGAAACCTATTGAAAGAGGCAATTCTGACAAATATGTTGGTATTGTAGATTTCATCATAGTCGTAATAGCTAAATCTGCTTGTAAAGTCGCAAAAGTTGGCGCTGTGTGCTCACTATCACTAACAGAACGCCATCTTAAACCCATCTCCATTATTTTTTCTAAAGTCACCTTGCGAAAAGCGCAATGTGGGCCGCCTAGAGAAACGGGTAAAGGGTTGCGGGCATAAGCAACACCATTTTCTGCACCAACCCAAACCAATGAATCTTTCATGAGGCATATAGCATTTTTTTCAACCTCAATATCTGTTCCAAAAGTCAGGTCAATATCTCCATTTTCAACCATATTTTTCAAATCTGCAGTCATGCCGCTTACTAAGGTTACATCAACCATGGGCAGGCTACGATTAAAATCTTTCAAAATTTGCGGAATGTAAGGCAGCATTAAATCATAAGGAACGCCAAGCTTCACAACACCTTCCACCTCTGGCGCACGCATCATGCCCAATGTTTCATCATTAAGAGCAAGTAGTTTTTCTGCATGACCAATAAGCCGTTCTCCAGCCGCAGTCAGATTAATTTGCTTATTTTCTCTATCAAACAAAGTCGAATCCAACCCCTCTTCTAAACGCTTAAGCTTATGACTAACAGCGGCTTGGGTTTGGTGTAGTTGATGCGCGGCTTTAGTGACTGATTTTGTCTCTACAATAACCAAAAAAGCGCGCAATAAGCTCAAGTCAATTTCTCGTTGCATCAATATCCTACTCATAAATAATATTTATGGATGTAATAAAAAACATTCATTTTATTTATTTTAGATTTAGGCGTATAAAAAAGTCAAGTTGTACAATGCTTGACAGAAAGGATAAATAAAATGTCACTTATAGCTTCCCAAACTACTACACATTATAATGCTGATCTTTATCTTCAAAATCAGTCTAAGACCTCTCTGATCCGTCTTGTGCAACTTGCTTGGCAAGTCCAAAAAGAACGCAAAATGTTAAGTGGTCTTGATATGGATCAACTTAATGATATTGGCGTTACTCATTCGCAGGCTTATCAAGAATCTGAAAAACATATTTTTGACATTCCGAAAAGCCGGATGTCTTAATATTTCACCTCTTTAAACTAAGCCTTTGCATATTTCATATCTTTGAAATTAAAATACAGGTTAGAGTTGATAATAATAATTTATATTCTTATTTATAGAATTTTTTTAAGAAAAACCCTGACTTTTAAGTCGGGGTTTTTATTTTTATAGAACGACATACTAAAAATTTAAAATAGTAAGCTGATCATCCATTTAGTTTATTCTCCTATTCTGATATAATTTAATTAGAATCTTTTTCTTTTCCGCTTGAAAAATTAAGTAGTTTGTCCATGGCTGATATAGAGACATTATATCCTAAGCCCAAAAGTGGTTCGGAACATGAGCTAGAATGGCCTTCTCGTGAGGTTTTGTCATGGCTGAAAGAAAGAATTTCCAACAAAGAATCTGCAACTCTTATTAAATTTACTGGAGAGCTTGATTCCGCTGATGTTAGTGACCTTCTTGATAATCTTGAATCCAGTCAGCGTATTGAATATGTGTCTTTGCTTGGTGATGATTTTGATTATTCCATTTTAACAGACTCCCAGGAATGTGTCAGAGATCAAATTATAGATGAGCTTCCTTGGGATAAGGTCGCGAGCGGTGTCCGTGGACTAGAGGTTGATGATGCGGCTTATCTTATTGAAGATTTAAGCGAGGTAGAAAAAGAAGCTCTTTTTGCTGAAATGCCCGAATTTCAGCGACAAAAGCTACAAAAGACACTTGATTATCCTGATGACAGTGCCGGTCGCCTCATGTCAACGGATTTTATCGCCATCCCTCAATATTGGACTATCGGTCAAACGATTGACTTTATGCGAGATAATGAAGATTTACCCGATGATTTTTTTGAAATATATGTCATAGACCCTAGTCATAGGCTTGAAGGGCGTGTTAGCCTCAATCATATATTACGATCTAAGCGCCCTACCCTCATCTCTGATATCATGATAGATGCAAAATATTATGCGAATGTATTAGATGATCAAGAAGAAGTTGCGCGTCAATTTACAAGATACGACCTTGTTTCTGCCCCTGTTTGTGACAATAAAAATCATATTGTAGGCGTCGTAACGATTGATGATGTTGTAGATGTTATCCAAGAAGAAACAGATGAAGACATTCGCCGCATAGTTGGTCTTGGTGATGAAGAAATCAGTGATAATATCGTAAATACAATCAGCTCCCGCTTTATTTGGCTCTTTATAAATCTAGCGACGTCCATTCTCGCTTCAATAGTCATTGGTCTTTTTGAAGCGACTATTGAACAGATGGTTGCTTTGGCTGTTTTATTGCCTATTGTCGCTTCTATGGGAGGCAATGCAGGCACGCAAACCATGACAGTTACTGTTCGTGCTTTAGCTGCTAAAGAATTAAATACCTATAATGCAATTAAAATCGTAAGGAGAGAAGTCGTTGTAGGCATATTCAATGGCTTAATTTTTGCT